>JBMTTG010000183.1:0-6186 GCA_049449095.1 Phycisphaerales bacterium
CCCCCGACAGGATCGGTGGGAGCCGTCGGCCTTTGGGCGACGCGGCCGTCGCCCTGCAGTCGGAACCGGCCGCTTCGCGACGCGCTTCACGGCGATGGCTGCGCGAGGCGCCGATCATGTGGCTGCTGGCCCTGCTCGGCGTCGTCCTCGTCGCAGGGCCGGGCTTCACCGATTCGCTGGCGCCCTGGCCGTTCCTGATCTCGTTCATCCTGCTTGGCATGCCGCACGGGGCGATGGACCTCTGGGTCGCCGGCCGGTTGCCCGAGGCCGACTCCGCGGAGGGGCCTCCGTCGCTGCTCGACGTCGCGACGTGGCGCACCGCGATCGGCCGCTTCGGCGGCTACCTCGCATGGATGGGCGTCTCGCTCGCCATGCTCCTGATCGTGCCGGATCTGACGATCGCCCTGTTCCTGATGCTCACGATCGTCCACTGGGGGCTGGGCGACCAGTGGGCGACGCAACGCCGGGAGATGCGAGTCGCGCCCGGATGGTGGATCGCCGGCATCTTCATCGCCGCGCGCGGATGTCTCGTGCTTGGGCCAGCCTTTGCGCACGATCCGGCCGCCGCGTGGGCACCCTTCGCGACCGTGGCGTCCTTCGGTGCGGGAAGTTCGCTCGCCGATCCGTCGGTGCTCGCCCCGGTGGGCGCAACGCTATTGGCGATCGGCGTGGTCCTCGCGGTGGCGGCGGCGATCTGGCGCTGGCGACACGATGGCCCGCGAGGTGCAGTGCTCGATCTTGTGGAGCACACGCTGGTCGCGCTCCTCTGCTTCACCGCCTCGCCGCTCTTCGGAGTCGGCTGCTACTTCATGTTCGTCCACAGTTGGCGACACGCGGTCCGTCTGGGCACCTGTCCGACGCTGGTGGGTTCCGCCGCCGCGCGGCATCCGGCGTCGGGGCTGCTGCGGGTGCACGGGTTGAGCCTGCCGCTGCTCGTGCCGACCGGCTTCATCTGCCTTGTCGCGGCGTGGCACCTCGAGGCGCCGCCGTCGACCTTCGCGATCTCTGCCGCGATGATCGCGTTCTTCATGATCTCGACCCTGCCGCACCATCTGCTCGGACTGAAGCTCCCGGGTTCGCGTCCGCTCGCCCGTCTGCGGACGTGGCGCAGCGCGGCGGCCGATCCGACCTGAGTCGCTCGGCCCGACCGATCGCCGCCAACTCGGATGAGAGGAGGACGTGTTCGATTCGGTAGAGTCGCCGAGGAGATCCGCTCCTCCTGCCGCGCCATGGCTCCACCCGATCCGATCGACGCGCCTCGCCCCGAACCGCCGGAAGACGCCATTGCGGCGGCCGCCGCCTGGATCGAGCAGGGGCGTTGGCTCGAGGCGTTGCAGCGAGTCGCGTTCCTGCTCGAACTGGATCCCTCCGATCCCGAGGCGAACCTGCTGACGGCGCTCGCGCAGGCTGGACTCGGTCGGCTCGACGAGGCCGAATCGTCGCTGCGACGATCGATCGCGTCGGATCGAGCGCACGCGTTCGCCTGGAGTTCGCTCGCAAGCGTGCTCGAGCGACGCGGCGCCGCGGCGGAAGGCGCTCAAGCGCGACTCGAGGCGTGGCGCTGCGAGCCGGACGACGCGGCACTGGCGGCCGCGGCCGCGGGGGCCCTCTTCAACGCCGGTCAGCCCGAAGCGGCGCTCGAACCGGCTCGGGCCGCGGCGGCCTTGGCGCCGGAGCAGCCCGCATTCGAGGTGCGCCTCGCCCAACTCCTCGCGTCGCTCGATCGGCGCGAGGAGGCGCGCGAGGTGTTCGATCGAGTCGTGGTGAAGAAGCCTGCTTCGACGGCGGTGCGCTTTGCGCGAGGCGTCGCGGCGCTGCCCTCGGTGCCGGCCGATCTCGACGACGTTGAACGCGCGAGACGAGTCTTCGACACCGAGGTCGAAGCCTCGTCACGCGAAGCCGACGCGTCCTCCGTGATCGCGGGCCTCGAACTCTTCGGCGAGGGCGGACTGCCCTGGCCGTTCCTTCGGGCCGCCTGGTTCGAGCCGGATCCGGTGGCGGCGCGACGCGTGGGGGCGATCCATGCCCGCGCCGCCCGTTCCGCGATCGGCGATCGGAATCTCGTCAAGTCCTCGGCACCGCCGCGTGCCGACGGTCGCCTCCGCGTCGGCGTGCTGTCGGGGCTCTGGTTCGACCACGTGGTGGCGCATCTCATGCTCGATGGCTGGAGGCGGCATCTTGATCGGTCCCGCTTCGAGGTGGTCGCGATCGACGTCGGGCGCCGACGCGACGCCTACGGCGACGCGCTGCGCGCCCGCGCCGGCCGGGTCGAGCGCGGCGTGCGGCCCTTCGCCGCGTGGGTCGAGACGATCGAGCGCCTCGGGTGCGAGGCGATCCTCCTTCCCGAGGTCGGCATCGAGTCGACCGCGGCGCGTCTCGCGTCGCTGCGGCTCGCGCCGGTGCAGGCGGTCTCGTGGGGGCATCCCGAGACGACCGGGCTCGACTCGATCGACACGTTCCTGTCGAGCGAACTCATGGAGCCGACCGACGGCGCATCGCACTACGCCGAACGGCTTGTGCGCCTGCCGGGCCTCGGCGCAACGATCGCTCGTCCGGCGATGCCAGCGCCGGCGCGACGCGAGTCGATCGGATGGTCGCGCGACGGCGCGGTCTTCTGGTGTGCCCAGACCGCGCACAAGCATCACCCGCGCTTCGATCGGCTCTACGCGTCGATCGCGGCGGCCATCGAGGGCTCGCGGTTCGTGTTTGCGCAGCCGCTCGCCTCGAGCGCGTCCGCCGCTCGCTTCCGGGCGAGGCTCGAAGGCGCCTTCGCGGAAGCCGGGGCCGATCCCGGAACGCAGCTGGAGTTCCTGCCGCGGCTCGGCACCGACGCGTTCCGCAGCCGACTCGCGGCCGCCGACCTCTTCCTCGACCCGCCGGGCTGGTCGGGTGGACACACGGCGCTCGAGTCGATCGCCGCCGCGGTGCCGATCGTCACCATGCCGGGCGCGTTCATGCGGCGACGCCACGCCTTCGGGATCCTCGCGGCCATCGATCCGAACCGGGAGTTCATGAACGAGTTGGTCGTCGGCGACGAGGTGTCCTACGTCGAGCGCGCGATCGAACTCGCGCGAGATTCCGATCGCCGACGGCGTCTCGCGTCGGCGATCGCCGCGGCGTCCGATCGGGCGTTCGACGACGCGGCGCCCATTCGTGCACTGGAGGACTGGATGCAACAGGCGGTGCGCGAGGGGAACGCGTAGCCGGCAGGCCCGAACCGGTGGACCGCGGGCCTTTGGCCCGCCAAGTGTGGATCGAGCGGTTCGACGCACGGCTGGCTGGGGACCACACTCGACGGACCGGCAAGTCTGCATGGGCAGCCCGGTCGACCGCAGGCGTCCCGCCTGCACGGCGACCTTGAAGTCTCGGTGCGCACGACGGGGCCTTGGGCCGACGAACGATCGGCACGCCGACCTTCACCGGTTGGCGAACCGCGAGCGTCCCGCCTGAACCGAGGGGAATTCGTACACTTCTCGCTTCGCCCACGGTCCGGCCTTGCCGCGGCCGCCGCACGCCCCGGGCGATCGTCCGGTGGCGTGACCGAATCAGGCCCGCATCCCGTTCAACACCGTCGAGAGAGTCACCGATGTCCGATTCCCACGTCTCCCGCTCGAGCGCTCCGATCCTCTGGACCCTCACCGACGAGGCCCCGGCGCTCGCGACCTACTCCTTCCTGCCGATCGTCAAGACCTTCGCCGGGGCGGCGGGGGTGCCGGTCGAGACCCGCGACATCTCGCTGTCGGGACGCATCCTCGCGGCGTTCCCCGATCGGCTTTCCGCCGAGCAGCGCATCGCCGACGACCTCGCCGAACTCGGCCGCGTCGCGCTGACGCCCGAGGCGAACATCATCAAGCTGCCGAACATCAGCGCCTCGGTCCCGCAGCTCAAGGCCGCGATCAAGGAACTGCAGGCGAAGGGCTACGCGCTGCCGGAGTACCCCGAGGAGCCTTCGAACGACGACGAGCGTTCGATCAAGGCGAAGTACGACAAGGTCAAGGGCAGCGCCGTCAATCCGGTGCTTCGCGAGGGCAACTCCGATCGCCGGGCTCCGAAGTCGGTCAAGGACTTCGCGAAGGCGAACCCGCATCGGCTCGCCGCGTGGAGCAAGGACTCCCAGTGCCACGTCGCGCACATGGAGTCGGGCGACTTCTTCGGCCACGAGAAGAGCCTCACCATGCCCGCCGCGAGCGCGCTGAAGATCGAGTTCGTCGGTGCCGACGGATCGACGCGAACGCTCAAGGACGGGATCAAGGTCGACGCGGGCGAGGTGGTCGATGCGACCTTCATGTGCCGCGAGTCGCTCGTCCGCTTCCTCGAGCAGGAGATCGCGGACGCCCGCGCGAAGGGCGTGCTCTTCTCGCTGCACCTCAAGGCGACCATGATGAAGGTCTCCGACCCGATCCTCTTCGGGCACGCGGTGCGGGCGTACTTCAAGCCGGTCTTCGAGAAGCATGCCGCCACGTTCGAGCGGCTCGGCGTCGATCCCGACAACGGCTTCGGCGACGTGCTCGCGAAGATCGCGACGCTGCCCGAGGCCGAGCGCCGTGCGATCGAGGCGGACATCGCCGCGGTCCACGAGCAGGGGCCGGGGCTCGCAATGGTCGACTCCGATCGCGGCATCACCAACCTGCACGTGCCGAGCGACATCATCATCGACGCGTCGATGCCGGTGGTGGTCCGCGACGGCGGCAAGATGTGGAACGCCAAGGGCGAACTGCAGGACGCGAAGGCGACCATCCCCGATCGCTGCTACGCGGGCGTCTACAAGGCGGTGGTCGACTTCTGCAAGGAGCACGGCGCGTTCGATCCTCGCACCATGGGCAGCGTGCCGAACGTCGGGCTCATGGCGCAGAAGGCCGAGGAGTACGGCTCGCACGACACGACCTTCGAGATCGAGCAGCCCGGCACGGTGCGGGTGGTCGACGCGAACGGCACCACGCTCCTCGAGCATGCGGTCCGCACCGGCGACATCTGGCGGATGTGCCGCGTCAAGGATGCCGCGATCCGCGACTGGGTGAAGCTGGCCGTCTCGCGGGCCCGCGCGACCGGTTCACCGGCGGTCTTCTGGCTCGACGCGAATCGGCCGCACGATCGCGAGCTGATCGCGAAGGTGGATCGGTACCTCAAGGATCACGACACGAAGGGGCTCGAGTTCCACACCCTCGCCCCGGCGAAGGCGTGCCAGTTCAGCCTCGAGCGCATGAAGCAGGGCAAGGACACGATCTCGGTGACCGGCAACGTCCTTCGCGACTACCTCACCGACCTCTTCCCGATCCTCGAACTCGGCACGAGCGCGAAGATGCTTTCGATCGTGCCGCTCATGAATGGCGGCGGCCTCTTCGAGACCGGGGCCGGCGGCTCGGCTCCGAAGCACGTGCAGCAGTTCGAGAAGGAGAACTACCTTCGTTGGGACTCGCTCGGGGAGTTCCTCGCGCTCGCGGCGAGCTTCGAGCATCTCGCGGAGGCGACCGGCAACGCGTCGGCGAAGGTCCTCGGCGAGACCCTCGACGAGGCGACGGCGCAGTACCTCGCCAATCGCCGCGAGCCGGCCCGCAAGGTCGGCGGCCTCGACAACCGCGGCAGCCACTTCTACGTCGCGATGTACTGGGCACGAGCGCTCGCCGATCAGAAGAGCGATGCGGACCTCGCGGCCCGCTTCGCGCCGATCGCGGCGGAGCTCGAGGCCAACGAGTCGAGGATCGTCGAGGAGCTGATCGGGGCGCAGGGGCGCCCGGTCGAGGTCGGCGGCTACTACCGGCCGGACCCCGAGAAGGCGGCCGAGGCGATGCGCCCGAGCGCGACCTTCAATGCGATCGTCGATGGGGTGATGGCGGGCGTGTGAGGCGGCGGGGGTTTCTCGCGAGGAGCCCCAAGCCGACGTGCCTTGGGACGGCTCGAGGTCGCTCCGGCGGGTCGAGCCGGGAACCCGTCGTCGGGGACCTCGTGAGCCGGACGGCGGGCCGCCGGACGCAGGCGTGATCCGACCCCCGGACCGGCACTCTTCAAAGATCCCCGATCGACTGCTAGCCTCGATCCAGATTGGGGTTATTGTCACCAAGGGCGATCACCCACCGGGGGTGATCACCAGTTCCGAGGGGGCTTCCCGGTCCGAGTCGGCGTTGGAAACGCGAGCGGACCATTCCGGAGGCCCGGGGTTCACCAGGGGAGATGGTCCAGCGTCCATCG
>JBMTTG010000184.1:0-6109 GCA_049449095.1 Phycisphaerales bacterium
CCGAGGCGATCCGCAACCGCATGCGTCGGCATCCCGACGGAGGCTGGCGGAGCCTGTGGTTTCGGGCGACGACCGACCACCCCGTCTGTGGGGAAGTCTCGTTCGGCCTGTCGAACGACTTGGCCGGGGATTCGGCAGACAAGGGCTGATGGGTGCTCGGGCGGCCCTGGTGGCCAAACCGTCAGAGCGTCGCCCGACGTCCCGAGGCTGCCCGCGATCGTCGCCGGCTCACCGCCGAACGAGCATGCTCACCGCGTTGCCGCCGCCGAGGCAGAGGCTGCAGATGCCGGTCTTGCCGCCGGTGCGGGCGAGCTGGTGCAGCAGCGTCACGAGCACGCGGGCCCCGCTCGCGCCGATCGGATGGCCGAGCGCGATGCCGCCGCCGCAGACGTTGAGCTTGTCCTCGGGCACGCCGAGGTGCTTGATGTCGGCGAGGACCTGCGCCGCGAACGCCTCGTTGATCTCGAAGAGGTCGATGTCGCCGACGGTGAGCCCGTGCTTCTTCAGAAGCCGCTCGATGCCGACCGCGGGCGCAAAGAACAGTTCCTTGGGCGGGAGGCCGGCGGTGTTGTAGTCGACGATCGTCGCGATCGGCGTGGCGCCGAGTTCCTTCGCCTTCGCGAGGCTCGTCACCACGACCGCCGCAGCGCCATCCGAGATCTGGCTCGCATTGCCGGCCGTCACGCAGCCGTCCTTCGTGAAGGCGGGCCGCAACTTGGCGAGCGCCTCGGCGCTCGATCCGGGCCGGAAGCCCTCGTCGCGCGAGACACCTTCCTTCGCCTTGCACTGCTCGGCGGAGAGCGGCACGACCTCGCCCTCGAAGAAGCCCTTCGCCCACGCCGCCTCGGCCCGCTGATGGCTTTCGGCGCTGAAGCGGTCCTGCTCCTCGCGCGAAACGCCGTGCGCTCCGGCGATCCACTCCGCGGCATTGCCCATCGGCCACTGCTCGAACGCGCAGGTGAGGCCGTCGAAGGCCATGTGGTCGTGCATCGTCGCGGGGCCGTACTTCACGCCGTTGCGGACGTGCATGAAGTGCGGGGCGAGATCCATGTTCTCCATGCCGCCGGCGATCGCGACCGAGAGGTCGCCGGCCTTGATGGCGCGAGCCGCGAGCATCACGCTCTCGAGCCCAGAACCGCAGACCTTGTTGACGGTGACCGCGGTGACGTCGTGGTGGATGCCCGCCTTGAGCGCCGCCTGCCGTGCGGGGTTCTGCCCGACGCCGGCCTGCAGCACGCATCCCATGAAGACCTCCTCGACCGCGGACTGGTCGAGCTTCGCATCCTGCATCGCCGCGGAGATCGCGATGGCGCCGAGCTCCGGGGCCGGCACCCGGCTCAGGCCTCCCATGAAGCGGCCGATCGGGGTGCGGCGAGCGGCGAGGATCACGGGCGTGCGGTCGTCGGACATGACGGTCTCCGAGGTCTCGATGGGAAGTCGACGAGGGTCCGGGAATCGAACCCGGTTCGATCCGGGGCAGGCGTTGGACGGGAGGCTCGGGCAGGCCGATGAGATCTGCGAAGATCCCGTTCCGACCGCTTCGGGCGTTCCGAAGGGGGCGGATGATACCGGCGTCCGAGGCCTCGTCCTCGGCGGCCGAAGGCGAGTTCGATCCATGCAGGACCGCCCTCACGCGGACATCGTCCGCGACAACCTCACCTCGATCCAGGCCCACATCCTTCAGGAGGAGCGGCGGCACCCCGGTGCAAGCGGCGACTTCTCGATGATCATCTCCGCGATCAGCCTCGCCGGGAAGGCGATCGCGGCGAAGGTCCGCCGCGCGAACCTCGAGGATGTGCTCGGCGCGTTCGGCACCACCAACGTGCAGGGCGAAGGCCAGCAGAAGCTCGACGTCATCGCCAACGAGATCATCATGAAGTGCCTCGGCGACCGGGTGAGCATCGCGGTGCTCGCCTCGGAGGAGGACGAGGAGCCGACGATCCTGCGTCGCGGCAGCGAGGGCGGGAAGTACTGCGTGCTCTTCGATCCGCTCGACGGCTCGAGCAACCTCGACTGCGCCATCCCGGTCGGCACGATCTTCACGATCCTCCGGAACGACCCGACCATCAAGGGCAGCGTGGAGACGGTCTGCCAACCCGGGCGCGATCAGGTCGCCGCGGGCTACATCCTCTACGGCTCCGCCACCGTGATGGTGCTCACGACCGGCTCGGGCGTCGACATGTTCGTGCTCGACCAGTCGGTGGGCAGCTTCCTGCTCGTGCGGCGCGGGGTGCGCATTCCGCGGAGCGCGAAGACCTACTCCGTCAACGAGGCCTACGCGTCGCAGTTCCCGCAGGGCTATCGAGCCTTTCTCGACGAGGCGAAGGGGCAGGGCTTCTCGAGCCGCTACATCGGGTCGATGGTCGCGGACGTGCATCGCACGCTGCTGAACGGCGGGGTCTTCCTGTACCCGCCGACCGCGAAGCAGCCCGCGGGCAAGATCCGCATGCTCTACGAGGCGAATCCGCTCGCCTTCATCATCGAGCAGGCTGGCGGCATGGCCTACAGCGGCCTCAAGCGCACGCTCGATCTGAAGCCCTCGAAGCTCCACGAGCGCACGCCGATCGCGATGGGCAGCCCCGAGCAGGTCGATGCGCTGCTCGCGTCGCTTCGGGCCCACGGCGAGAGCGCCTGAGGCTCGGGGAACGGACCCGCGATGCCCAAGGAACCGCCCGACTTCGACTGCCGCAGCGCGTGGCAGGTGGTTCGCCTCCGGTTCCGCGATTGGATGTGGCCGACGGCGATCGCGCTTGCGATCGTGATTCGGATGGCCGCCTACACCGGAGGGGAGCCTTACAAGATCGGCTCGATCACCGACTACGCGAACTCGTTCGGGGCGTTGATGCTGTGGCTTGCGGCGATCTTCTTCGCGGGCTTCCGGTGGTGCATGGTGGGGGCCCTGCGTTCTCGGGATCGGAACCGCTGCGCGCGATGCGGCTATCCGACCACCGGCCTCGACGATCGCGATCCGTCAAGTCTCTGCCCGGAGTGCGGCGCGGATGCCACGACGCGAGCCGTGCCGACCATGCGATCGACGCTTCGCGAAGCGTTTCGGGGGGTGCCGATCTCGCGGTACCTGATCGATCTGCCGGGCATCCTGGTGATGCTCTATCCGGTCTTGGGGATCGTGGCGTTGCTGCTGATGATCTTCGGGGTGATCGACGACTGAAGCGGGTGATCGTTCGGCGCCGCGAACTGGCACGCGGCGCGGATGCTGCAGAATCGCTTGCCCCAATCCGCGTGTTCCTTGATCGCCTCCGTCGTGGCTCGCATCCCATGCCGACCGAACCCGCCGACTTCGATCCGCATCGATCCTTGCAGGTCTTGCGGCTTCGGGTTAGCGATTGGCTCTGGCCATCGGCGTTGCTGCTGGCCGCGGCCATGCTGATGCTTGGCGCGATCGAGCCGTCGCGGTTCGCCGGTTCCATGGGAACGCTCTTCGACGAGTACGGCCCCATCGCGTTCGGCGTGCTGCTCGCGATCGCCGGTGTCCGCTGGTGCTGGGTCGGACGACTCCGCGGGCCGCGACCCGATCGCTGCGGCGGCTGCGGCTACGCGATGACGGGACTGGATCCCTCCGACGAGTTGGTGCGTTGCCCCGAGTGCGGAGCGGACGGCCGCGAACGGCGGGCGATCCGCCCGGTGCCGCTGGCGCGAGTCCTGCTCGACCTGCCCGGCGTGCTGGCGTTCCTGGCGGGAGGCTTCATCGTGGTCGGTTGGGCGATGATGCTGGCGAACGGGTTGTTCGAGGTGTAGAGGGAACCTCAGGCCGCGACTTCGATGGAGTCGACGGTGATGGACGGAGGCGGGATTGGCAGGCCGTCCTCACGCAGTCCGGCAAGGTGCATCTCGATCGCTTCGCGAAGGTGAGCCTTGGTCTCGTCGATCGACGTCCCCGTTGCGACGCATCCGGGCAGATCCGGCACATGGGCCGACCAGTTGGATCCGCAGGGTTCAAGGATGATCGCGTATCGCATGCCGTGGTTCCTCACCGGCGAACTCCAGACGGCCTGACGATCCTGCTCGGTGGCCGCCTGGCGCACGGGACCCGCAGACTTCACGTACTCGGCGATTCTGGTGGCGAGCCTGGTGTGCTCTGCGTCTCCGGATCCCTCTGCGTCTCTCCGCCTCGGAGCAGTCTCGCGACGAGGTGTTCGATCCGAACCGCCCCTTGAGTCGGCAGGCCACGAAACATCGCCCGCTGCCCATCGCCAGCAGGCCTACTCGAACCGTCCCCGATCCGCGATCGCGAAGTGCTGGATCGACCGCAGCGCCTTGGCGTCGAGGCTCGGCAGCTCGTGGAGCTTCGCGATGAGCGGCTTGGGATCGTCCATCGCGAGCCGTCCGAGCACCTCGAACTTGTTCGCGAGGATGCCCTTGAGATCGGCGGTCGTGTTGCGGGCGTGGCCGGAGGGATACATCACCAGGCCGCTGTCGAAGGTGCGGCCGTCGGCGAACGTCACTTCGATCGAGGTCGGGATGCCGTCGGGATAGCGACGGTCGTACTCCGGGCCGCCGTGGGCGAAGTCGATCTTCGCCATGAGCGAGCGGGTCACGGGATGGTGGATCGCCTTCTCGTCGTAGTCGTGGGGCTCGAGGATCAGGCGCTTCCACAAGGCGTCGTTCTCCTTGGCAAGGCCGCCCGAAGCCGCGGCCTCGATCGCCTTGCGGAGCTTGGTCGACACGATGTAGACCATCGAGTGGTCGGCGCTTTGGCGGGTGCGGGGATCACGCTTGGCCGGATCGCCGATGATGCCGAACGCGGGCTCGTACGCGACGATCTTGATGCTCTTGATCGCGTCGGCGCTCGAAGCGATCTCGGGATGCTTCAGGAGGAGATCGACGAGTCCCTGCAGCGCGCCGGCGGACTGGTGCTCGTAGAGGCCGAGCTTGAAGTGCATGCCCATCACCGCGAAGTCGCGGCCGGAGTGGGCGAGCACGAGATCGAACGGGCAGTCGCCGGAGGTCTTCTCGAAGAGCCGGAAGACCGCCTCGGGGTTGCGGAAGATGTCGCGAGGCCCGAGGAAGCCGCGCATCGAGCGCTGCATGCAGACGATCGCCGCCTCGGTCGAGATCGCCGCCGAGGCGCCCTTGCTGTCGGAGAGCTGCTTGCCGGCGCGGATCGCCCGGAAGGGAACGTGGTGGGCCACCACCATGCCGATCGCGGACTCGATCTGCTCGGCGGTCGCGCCGAGCATGGCGCCGTAGGTCGCCGCGGAGGCGATGGCGCCGTGCAGGACGTGGTCGATCTTGTAGGTCTTCAGGCTGAAGACCTCGGCGAGGCGGCCGCGGATCTCGTCGAGCAGCACCATGCCCCGCAGCGCGAACGCGCCGTCGCGGCCCGCGAGTTGCGCCGCGGCGAGCGGCACCGCGTAGAAGTCGTTGTGGCCGAACTCGCCGGCGGTGTGGCCGAGAGCGGGGTTGAAGCCGAAGTTCGTGCCGTTGGAGTCCCACTCGCGCACCGCGTTCGAGTCGGCGAGGATCGCCTTCTCCGGCGCGACCGGCGTGGTCGAACCGAGGAAGCAGACCCCGCCCTCCCGCGGGTACTCGAGCGCTTCCTGCCGAAGGACCAGCGGGGCGTTGGTGCCGAGGGCGATCGCACTCACCCCGCAGAGCGTCGCGTCGATGTGGAAGAGAAGCGTCCGCTCGAGCACCGACGGATCGGGCTTGCCGATCGTGCCGTTCATGAAGTCGATCGCGAAACGGGCGATGCCGAGCGCCTGGTTCTCGTGGCGGGGAAGGGTGGTGAAGCAGGCTGGATCGACGGCGGTCGTGGTCATGGCTGGCTCGGGGATGGCTCCGGGGAATCGAAAGTCCCGCAGTGTACGAAAGCGGGATGGTGGCGAGGTCGAGCAGGTCACGACGGCGCGCCGCGGGGTGCCGGATGGTCGCGAGCTCGGCGAGGTGCACCGATCCTCGGGTCGCCTTGACGCACGCGCGGAGCGGTCGACTACGGTTTCACCTCCGCGGACCCGGGCGGCCTGCCGCTGGTTCGAGACGTCGCGCCTCAGGAGCCCCGCCCCATGAACGCCCTTCGCCGTGTCGCCATCCTCGGCACTGGCTCCTTCCTTCCCGGCCCGCCGGTTGCGACGGACGAGATCGAGGCGGG
>JBMTTG010000185.1:0-6100 GCA_049449095.1 Phycisphaerales bacterium
CACCGAAAGCCCCGCCACGCCCGCGCCGGGGACCGCGGTCATTCGATTTCTCCCAACAGACAGGGTCCAAACGCGCCGCTTCGGACGAAACGGCCGGGCGGGTCGGTCCGTCGACACCGGCGTGACGGGGCCCGCGGCGATGATGCATCGAGACCACGACCATCGGGGGCGTGCAGCCGGAAGTCCGACTCCGAAACTGTCCACCGTGGACACTTTTTGACATCACTCAGGCCGATCACGAGCCGCCCGACGCGTCAGCCCCGCCTCGTCCCCCGCGAGGCCTTCCGTCGGCGGCGCGAGGTCGCGGCCTGATCGTGCAGCGGCATGCGAAACCAGGCCCAGAGCAGCGAAGGACTGTGGGGATAGGCGACCGCCACCCGCCAACAGCGGAACCGCTCCGCCGGCGAGCCTTCGCCTCCGAGCATCCGGTTCGAGCGATCGAGGATCTCCGCATGCAGGGGCCGGAACCACGACCACGCCTTGGGCAGGCCGAACGCATTCCCTCGGCTCGAGGGATCGGGCTCGATCTCTTCGATCGCGGCCTCCACGGGAAGCCGGTGATCCATCAGTCGGCCATCGGCGCGGGCACGCTGCCTCGAGGCGAAGAGGCCGGTGACGGGCACGGTGCCCAGTTCGAGGCGTCGATCGATCAGGATCTCGAGCATGAGCCACTCGAGCGGCAGGTTCGCCCCGACCTCGAGGTGGACCAGGTCCTCCTCGCTGTCGGCATGGGCAGGACCGGCCTGCGGGGAGATCGCGGCGAAGGTTGCTCGCAGCTCGGCGTTGGAATCGGGTCGATCGCCCAGGGTCGCCGCCAGTGCCACCTGCGAGCCCTCGACGGGCGATCCCGCCACCGGGGGCGTCGCCACGATCGCCGAGCCGGACGCCGCCGGCGAGGAAAGGTCCGGCACCAGCGGGCAGCGATCGCCCGCGTCCACGATCGACCACACGCGGCCGGGCGGAAGTTCGGCGTTGGGCGGCGGCAGGCTCGACACCAGGCGCCACGGCTGACCCGGACGGTGACGGCGGAGGCCCTCGAAGACCGTCCATTGCAGGAGGTCGACGCGATCGGGGACCGACGAGGGCGCCAACACGAAGAGCGCCACCCGTGCCCGTGCGGAGAGGCCCAACACCGCCGACGCGGCGTCGAAGCCGGACCGGCGGATCCCGAGGCTCACCTTCTGCTCGGCCGCGGTATCGAGCGCTCCGGCCGCAGCCAGCTGCAGCATCCAGCGACGAGCGGGCTCGACCTTCGCGGCCCGTAGCGCCGCCTGCACCGCGGTCTCAAGCGAGGTCAACCTCTTCGCCGCAACGCCCCGCTGCGCGAGGGCCTCCACGATCGTGCGCCACGCCGACGCGCCCGGCATCACGCCGAGGCAGGTCCCGGGATCCGAGGTCGACGCGAGCTGCAGGAGCTTGTGGACGAGGCCGCGACGAAGCTCGAGTTGCCGGGCGCAGGACCGGACGGTCCTCCCCTCCGGCGGGACCGCCGCCTCGAGCGCCGCGGAGAGTGCGGAGCGCAACGCCTCGAACCTTGCTCGGAGTGCGGCGACGAACGCCGGGTAGTCGTTGGGAGCCGTTGGCTTCATGGCTGGCGATCCGCGGTCATCGGTCATCGTTGTGGATGCGCCGAAGAATGGACTCGCTTTCGATCGAATTCAACCACCCGCAAGTCGCGTCGGCGCCCGCGCTGCCTGCGTGCCCGCCGACTACCCTGATGCGCCTCCATGACCGTGGCGCTTCGCATCGACGTCGACACCTTCACCGGCACCCGAGAGGGCGTGCCGCGACTGCTGTCGATCCTCGAGCGCCGCGGCCTTCGGGCCACGTGGTACTTCACGGTCGGACCCGACAACATGGGCCGGCACCTGTGGCGGCTCGCGAGGCCGCGGTTCGCGCTCAAGATGCTCCGCTCGAAGGCCGCAAGCCTCTACGGCTGGGAGATTCTCCTTCGCGGAACGCTCTGGCCCGGCCCCGAGATCGGCCGCCGCCTCGCCGACACGATCCGGGGGCCGATCGCCGCCGGGCACGAGTTCGGCGTGCACGCCTGGGACCACCATCGCTGGCAGATGGGCGTCGAGCGGCTCGACGACGCGGCGCTGCGACAGCAGTTCGATCGCGCCTTCACCACGCTCGCCGAGATCGCTGGCCGCGAGCCCGAGACCTCCGCGACGCCCGGATGGCGGACGACCGATCGGGTGCTCGCGATGAAGGCGACCTACCCGCTTCGCTTCAACAGCGACTGCCGCGGCGCGGCGACTCCCTTCCTTCCGGTGATCGGCACCGGCACCGCTTCGCGCGAACTCGACCAGCCGCAGGTGCCGGTCGACCTGCCCACCTACGACGAGGCGATCGGCACGCTGGTCGGCGACGACGAGGCGTTCAACGCGATGCTGCTCGCGCGGCTCGGCGACGGCAGGCCGCACGTGCTGACGATCCACACCGAGAGCGAAGGCGGCGCGAAGGCGGCGCTCTTCGAACGGTTCCTCGACGCCGCGATCGCCGAGGGTCATCGCTTCGAGCCGCTCGGCGCATGGCTCGATGCCCGTCTCGGGCCGAGTTCCCCGCTTCCAACCGGACGAATCGCGAAGGGCTCGGTGCCGGGCCGCGAGGGATGGCTCGCGATCGGCGAATCCGCGTCGCGACCCGACGTCGAAGCCGACGCGACCGCTGCGGAGTCGACCTTGTGAGCACCACCCGCCTCGTAGGCGTCGCGATCGCGGTCTTCGTCGCGATCTATCTCCTCTTTCTCGGCGTGCGTCCGCTGATCGTGCCGGACGAGCATCGCTACGCGGCGCTCGGCCTCGAGATGATCGCCCGCGGCGACTTCACGGTGCCGCGGCTCATCGGCTTCCGCTACTTCGAGAAGCCCGCGGGCGGTGCGCACCTCGTCGCGATCGCCGTCGAAGTGTTCGGCCGGGACGCGTTCGCGTATCGCCTGCCCTCGGCCCTCGGCATCGGCCTTGCCGCGTTCGGGCTCGCGTGTGCGGTCGCCCGCGCCACCGGCCGAGCGTCGATCGGCGCCCTCGCCGCGATCGCGCTCTGCACCATGGTCATGCCCGTCATCGTGGGCACGACGGTCATTCTCGACGGCCCCTTCACGGGATTCGTGACCGCCTCGCTCGCCCTCGCGTGGCTCGGACTCGAATCGCCGCGCCGCGACGTGCGCCTCGGCCTGCTCGCGCTCGCCGGGCTCGCGGCTGGCTGCGGATTCCTCGTGAAGGGTCCGCTCGCGATCGTCCTCGCGGCGATGGTGATCGGACCGTGGCTGCTCTGGGAGCGTCGATGGCGCGACCTCGTGCTGGTGCCGTGGATCCCGCTCCTCTTCGCGGGGCTCGCGGTGCTGCCATGGGGCCTCGCGATCCACAACCGCGAGCCGGAGTTCTGGCGGAGTTTCCTGTGGGTCGAGCACGTCCAACGGTTCCTGAAGCCCGACGGCAACCAGCACGCCGAGCCGTGGTGGTTCTATCTGCCGGTGATCCTCGTGGCAGCGATGCCATGGACGCTCGCGGCGCCGGCGGCGGCGAAGGGCCTCCCGCTCGCCTCGCATGAGAGCCGACTTCGCTCGTGGCGGCGCTTCTCGCTCTGCTGGATCGCGTTGCCGCTCTGCTTCTTCTCGGCGAGTTCGGGCAAGCTCGCGACCTATCTGCTGCCGGTGCTGCCGCCGATCGCGGGACTGCTCGCGATCGGGCTGGTGCGGGCGTTCGAGCATCGCCCATGGGCGGCTCCTCGCCTGCGATCGCAGGCGATTCCGGCCGTCGTGCTCTTCGCGCTGGCTGCGGTGGCCCTGCTCTCCGCGCTCTTCAGCGACCTGCCGTCACGGGTCTGGAACGATGGTGGCGGATGGCGGAGCGCGGTGCTCGCGCTCGGTCTCGCGATGTGGGGCGTGTTCGACCTGAAGGCGATCCGCGAAGGCATTCCCACCCGGCGAGTGCTGTGGATGGGCCTCTCGCCCGTCGTGCTTCTGTCGTGCTTCCCGATCCTCTATCCCTCGGCCCTCGTCCCCGAGTCGAAGGCGCCCTCCGCCTTCATCCTGATGCACCGCGAAAGGCTCGAGGCGGCGCCGACCATCGTGGCGACCGAACAGATCGCGATCGCGATCGGCTGCGAACTCGATCGCTACGACAAGCTGATCGCGCTCGCTCCCGGCGAACTCGACAACCATCTCGGCGAACCCACGGAGATGGCCAGGCTGATCGATCGCGAGGCGCTGGTCGAGCGTCTCGCTTCGCTCGTGGCCGAGGGCCCGGTCAGCGTGGTCGGGCAGGCTCGCCACCTCGATCCGGTGCTGAAGCCGGCGATCGAGTCGGGCGCCCTGCCGGCCCCGAGCGGACGCGTCGAGGGTCCGCGGCTGGTGATCGTCGAGTTTGGTGGCGGACCGTGATCCACGGACCGCTCGGGATGAGTTGCCGACGAACCACTCGGTCCGACGACTACCATCCCGCCCCGTGACTCCTCCCAACCCCAGCGAGGTCCGCCGCGTCGCCTTCGTCAGCCTCGGC
This sequence comes from Phycisphaerales bacterium, assembly GCA_049449095.1. GTDB lineage: Bacteria > Planctomycetota > Phycisphaerae > Phycisphaerales > SM1A02 > VGXO01. Next base: position 4,503 of record JBMTTG010000185.1, read on the forward strand.
TGCCCGAAGAACCTCGTCGACAGCGAACGCATGCTCGGCCTGCTCCGCGAGGACGGCCTCGAGCTCGTCTCCGACCACGCCGCCGCCGACGCGATCGTCATCAACACCTGCGGCTTTCTCGAGGCCTCGCGTCTCGAGTCGCTCGAGGTGATCCGCGAGGCCCTCGACCGAAAGAAGGCGGGCGACCTGCAGCGGGTCGTGGTGGCCGGCTGCCTCGTCCAGCGGCACCGGGCGCGGCTCCTCGACTGGGCGCCCGAGATCGACTCGATGATCGGCGTCTTCGATCGCGATCGCGTGGTCGACGCGGTGCGGGGCGCGGCGCCTTCCCGTGACGGGCTCGATGCGGCGGAGTCGCCCAAGTACTGGATCGCCGGCAACGCCCTGCAGGCGGCGAAGGAGCGAGGCCGCGACGTCGCCGGCCTCACCGTCAACGGACAGGACGGCAAGGGGATCGGCTACTTCGAGGAGGACGCCGGGCGTGTGCGTCTCACGCCGCGGCACTGGGCGTACCTGCGGATCAGCGAGGGCTGCAACCAGCGCTGCGCGTTCTGCACGATCCCCTCGATCCGCGGCAAGATGCGCTCGAAGCCGCGTGCGCGGATCCTCGACGAGGCGCGATCGCTCCTTGCCGAAGGCGCGTTTGAACTCAACCTCATCGGCCAGGACACCACGAGCTGGGGTCTCGACATCGGCGACCACGGCGGCCTGCCGGGCCTGCTCGCGGACTTGAACACGCTCGCGGACGAGTTTGGCGGCGCGTGGCTTCGCCTGATGTACGCCTACCCGAGCACCTTCGGCGACGACGCGATCGACGCGCTCGCGAGCCTGCCGAACGTCGTCAAGTACCTCGACATCCCGCTGCAGCACATCACCGACCCGATGCTCGAACGCATGCGGCGGCACGTGACCCGCGAGCAGACCGAGACGCTGCTCGCGAAGCTCCGCGAGCGGGTGCCCGGCATCGCGATCCGAACGACCTTCATCACCGGGTTCCCCGGCGAGACCGAAGAGGATCACGAGGCGCTCGTCGAGTTCGTGCGCGACGCCCGCTTCGAGGCGATGGGCGTATTCCAATACAGCCGCGAGGAGGGCACGCCCGCCGGCACCATGGATCTCGATCCGGCGCTTCGGGTGCCTGACGAGGTGAAGGCGCAGCGCGAGGCCGAACTCATGCTCGCCCAGCAGGAGAACGCCTTCGCCGACGCGGCGTGGCAGGCCGAGCAGGGCGCCGTGCTCGACGTGCTGATCGAGGGGGCCGCGGGCGATCCCGGCGTGCCCGCCGCCCCGCAGTCGGAACTCGCCGCAGGCGAGGTGCTGCACTCGGGCCGGGCGTACCACCAGGCGCCGCAGATCGACTCGATGACCGCGGTCGTCTCCAAGACCCGCCACGCGCCGGGCGAACTGGTGCGATGCGTGGTCGTCGCGAGCGACGGCTACGACCTCGTCGCGCGTCCCGAGCAGGAGTTGCGCGACGCCGCCGAAGGGCGCATCGGCCTGCCGGTCGTGGGATGATGCCGTTGAACGCCACGCCGCCGTGAACGACCCGTTGAGCGGGTCATGCGCGGCGGCGCTGCGGAATCGAGTGATTCGCGTTGGTG
>JBMTTG010000186.1:0-6088 GCA_049449095.1 Phycisphaerales bacterium
GCCGCAGATCACTCCCGTGGTGAGACGCGGAGCGAACCGGAGACGCAGAGCGAACAAGAGACAACGAACACACCGACTCCATCCCGGCAGCGCCAGCGCTCTCGGCGGACTTCGCCACGCGTGTCGCCAATCGTCGCTGCAGCCCGTTGCGCTCCGGGTCTACCGAGCCAACTCCATAGTTTGAATTCACGCGAGCGCCCGTCGAGGGAAGCGAGCGCCAACCGTGGGATGCAGCCACACCGCAGCATCCACGGCCTTTACGAGAATCCCTTGTCGCTCCGCGACGCCGATGCCCCCCGCCGATCCGACGCGATCGACCGCTCGAGCTTCGCGAGCATGCCCTCGAGACGAGCCTTCGCGGCCTTGCCGTCGAGTTCGAGGCACAGCCGCTGCGCGAGGTCGAGTTCGTCGAAGACCCCGCGGCATCGATCGCAGATGAGTTCGCGCTGACGCGGGAACGGCTCGCCGCGATCCATCGACTCGAGCTTCGCCCGCAGCAGATCGACGCACTGCTGGCGTTCGAAGATCGGCGCCGGCGCCGGCTTCGTCGGCAGTTCCTTGAGCAGCTCCTGTCGAAGCGCCAGCCGCGCGCGATGCAGGCGGGTCTTGATCGTCTCGGGCTTCACGCCGAGCACGCGGCCGGTCTCCTCGACGGAAAGCTCGAGGAGATCCTTGAGGAGCAGCGGCACGCGGAACGCATCCGGCAACGCGGCCACCGCCTCCTGCATGCGAGCGACGGTCTCGGCATGCTCGACCCGCGTCGAGGGTTGCCCCTCGACGAGATCCACCGAGACCGGATCGTGGAACGGCATGACCTGCTCGAGCGAAGGCATGCGGCGATCGCGACCGAGCGGGCCCCGATGTCGTCGCTTCCACGAACGAACCGCGATCGTGTAGAGCCACGTGCTCGGCTTGCTGCGTCCGTCGAAGGTCTCCCAGCGGCGATACGCCTGCAGAAAGGCGTCCTGCACGATCTCGTCGGCCTCGCTCGGCGAGCCGCTCAGCCGAAGCCCGAGGGCGTGGATCATCGGCGCGTGCTCGCGGAAGAGCGTGGCCACCGCGTCGGCGGCGGATCCTTCGGGCTTCGCCCAGGATTCGGGCGCCGTGGACGTCTGCGAGTCGTGCCGGAAGGCCATCACGCTGCGATCGTATCGCCCACCAACGGGCCGCACGCCAGCCGTACGGATGCTCCCGAACCTCCGCCCGTACAGTGACTCCCAATGCACGACCCGCACGACCTCAGCCACCTTGCCGACCACCACCGGGACTCGATCGCGAAGCTGGTGCGCGACTTCGATCTCTCGCCGCATCCCGAGGGGGGCTACTACCGCGAGACCTGGCGCAGCGAGCGCGTCGACGCCGACGGGCGTGAATCGGGAACCGCGATCCTCTTCCTGTTGCCGGCGGGCGTCGAGAACCGCTGGCACCGCGTGGACGCGGCCGAGATCTGGCATCACTACGCGGGAGGCCCGCTCGAACTCTCGATCAGCGAGGATGGACGCGTGGTCCGTTCGATCCTGCTCGGGGGCGATCTCGCGCCGGGCCGAACCCCGCAGGCGATCGTGCCGCCGCATGCTTGGCAGGCCGCCAAGGCGCTCGACGGCTATGCGCTCTGCGGCTGCACGGTGAGTCCGGCGTTTCGCTTCGAGACCTTCGAACTCGCCGAGCCGGGTTGGCGACCGGGCGGGTGAGACGGAAGGCCGGACCGAGGCCGGTTGGAATCAGCCCGGCAGCGGCGCCGCCGCGACGCAGCCGTTTCGTTCGAGCAGGGTGCGGGTCGCGATGATGCCGTCCTTTTCCGAGAGCCCGCCGCCCTCGTACTCGATGCCGACCCAGCCCCGATAGCCCGAGTCGCGCACGATCTTCATCATGCGGGTGTAGTCGGTGCCGGTCTCGTTGCCGGCCACGTCGAACCCGTGGCTCTTCGCGCTGACCGCCTTCGCGAACGGCATCAGCAGTTCGACGCCGCGGTAGCGGTCGAACCACTCGTCGCCCTGCAGGCGGAAGTTGCCGAAGTCCGGAAGCGTCCCGCAGCTGGGCAGGTTGACCGACTTGATGACGCCCGAAAGCCAATCGCCGTCGGAGGAGTATCCGCCGTGGTTCTCGACGATCACGTTGAGGCCCAGCGGCGCACACCGCTCCGCGAGGGCCCGCAGGCCGTCGGCGGCAAGCTTCGCCTGCTCCTCACGGGGCCCGGCGGACTGCGCGTTCACGCGGATCGAGTGGCAGCCGAGATCCTTCGCGCGGATCGCCCACAGCATGTGCCGCGCCACGGTCATCGCCCGCTCGACCGGATCAGGATCACCGAGGGCGCCCTCGCCGTCGATCATGATGAGCAGGCTCTCGACGCCGGAGTCCGCGGCCCGCTTCTTGAGTTCGCGGAAGTAGCCGCCGTCGTGGAGCTTCGGCTTGTAGAAGCTGTTGACGTACTCGCATCCTGAAAGGCCGTAGGTCTCGCGGGTCACCCGCGGAAAGTCGAGCGGATCGAGTTCGCCGCCGCGGATCGCCCGATGGAGCGACCACTCCGCGAGCGAGATCGGATACGGATCCGGCGCCACGCCGCCCGACGCAAGGGCCGACAGCGAGGCGGCCGCGGGGATCGCCGCGGCGATCGAGCCGATGGCTTCGCGGCGGGAGAGCAGGCTCGAGGCGTTCGTGGTCATGCTTCGGTCTCCTTGAAGACGGCGTGCAGCGGGTCCTCGCGTTCGATCGATCGAGTGAGGAGCGTACCGAGGGGACTTGGATCCGACCGGCGCCCTTCGACCGAATCCCCACCCGCCCCTACGCTTCCGCCTTCCCTCGTCCCCGCCTGCATGCCGCCCTGCCCCCACGAACGCCGCCCCCACCTCCGGCTCCTCGCCATGCTCGCGGCGACGGCGGCGCTGGCCGCGATCGTGCTGCTCGCGGACGACGACGTGACCCACTGGGTCGGAGCGAACATCCGCGGCACGGCCTTCTTCGATGCGGCGAACTGGTGGACCGAGATCGGGCGTTCGAACTGGACCTTCATCGCCGCCGGAGCGGTGCTGCTGATCGGCGTCGTGGCGGGTCGGCGGCGCCTCGCCGGCGGAGCCCTGCTGCTGATCGCGACGGTCGGGGCGACGGGCATCCTCGCCAACCTCGTGAAGGTGCTCGTCGGTCGCGCCCGGCCCAAGCTCATCGACGACGAAGGTCATCTCGCCTTCACCCCCTTCTCGATCGGGTACGACTGGAACAGTTTTCCCTCGGGGCATGCGACCACGGCGATGGCGATCGCCGGGACCTTCTGGGTGCTCGACCCTTCGCGGCGATGGCTTTGGCTCGCCCTTGGAGTCTCGGTCGCCATGACGCGGGTGGCCGTTGGAGCGCACTACGCCGGCGACATCGTCGCAGGCGGCGTGCTCGGCTGGTGGGTCGCGATCGTCATGAGCCGGTCGACCGATCGCTGGTGGCCGCATGGGCTGCGGCGATTCGCCGACCCATTCCCCCGCCCGGCTGACGGGGATTGAACCTGATTCTGACGGCGTTCCCCGAACACCGCTCGACGCGGCGGTAGCATCCGTCGGCGAAGGGATGGAAGGTCGACCCGCCCGGCGGCGGGCGAGTTGTCGAGGATGGAGCCACGGTTTCCGCCGCTCCGTCGCGGGACGCCGGATTTCAACACCATGCCCGACGAGGCACGTTCGGCGAGTCGACTCGCGATTCCGAATCCCTGCACGGGCGTGCTCGGCCACGCGATCGCGCCGCTGCTCGCGGTGGTCCATCGGGCCCTCGGCCTGCACGGCATGGAGCGGCTGATGCGAGAGGTCGATCGCATGGGTCCGACCCGCGGGCCGGGGGAAGCGTGGGGTCGGGTGCTTCGGATTCGCGCGGAGACCGAGCCCGGGCCGCTTGCAGGCGTGCCACAGGAAGGGCCGGTCGTGTTCATCGCCAATCACGCGATGGGCGCCCCCGACGCGATCGCGATGGCGGCCTTCGCCGAGCAGGTGCGACCCGACACGCGATTCATCGTGAATCGCCTGCTGGCCCTGCTGCCCCGCATCGGCGAGCGATCGTTCCTGGTCGATCCCTTCGGCGGTCCCGAGGCGACGCGTCGCAGCGCCGCGGGCATGCGGCAGGCGATCGAGCATCTGAAGTCCGGCGGCGCGGTCGCGGTGTTTCCGGCCGGCGAGGTCTCGCACCTCACCTGGGATCGCCGCAGCGTGAGCGATCCCGCGTGGAACCCGCTCGTCGCGCGACTCATCGCCAAGTCGCAGGCGACGGTGGTGCCGGTCTTCTTCCACGGACGGAACCGCTGGTCCTTCCAGATCGCGGGGCTCGTGCATCCGCGGCTTCGCACGGCGCTGCTGGCCCGCGAGACGCTCGCGGCCGCCGGACGGACCGTGCGCTTCGCCGTCGGCGGTCCGATTCCCTGGAGCCGGCTCGCCGGCCAAGGCACGCCCGAGGAGCTCATCGAGTACCTCCGGGCCCGCACCTACCTTCTGCGCGACCGGCCGATCGATCCGACCCGCGTGGTCAACATGGTCGAGAAGCGCACGCTGCCACGGGATGGCGCAAGCGGCTCGCTCGCTGGCAAGCCCAAGCGGCGGCCTTCGATGATGTCGGTCGCACTCGCGCCGGTTCCGAGCCATCCCGTCTCGCCACCCGCGCGGTTCGCGTCGGAAATCGAGTCGCTCGGCACCGAGGCGTTCCTGCTGCAGCATCGCGACTGGGACATCGTGGTGGGTCGTCGTGCGAGCCTTCCGCGGGTCGTCGAGGAGATCGGGCGGCTCCGCGAGATCGCCTTCCGCGAGGTCGGCGAAGGCTCGGGCAAGCGGCTCGACCTCGACCGCTTCGACGAGGACTACCTGCATCTGTTCCTCTGGGATCGCCGCAAGCGGGAGATCCTCGGCGCGTATCGCCTCGGCCCCACCGACGAGATCCTGCCGAAGCATGGGATCGAAGGCCTCTACACGCACACCCTCTTCGACTTCGGCGACGCGCTGATGTCGCAGATCTCGCCAGCGCTCGAATTGGGACGATCGTTCGTGCGTCCGGAGTACCAGCGGCACCCCGCGGCGCTCATGCTGCTCTGGAAGGGCATCGGGCGCTTCCTCGCGACGAACCCCCGCTACCGGATGATGTTCGGGCCGGTCTCGATCAGCAACGCGTACCAGTCGATGTCGCGTCGGCTGCTGATGGCGTTCCTCAGCGCCGGGCCGCGGCTCTCGGACTTCGGCAACCTCATCCGTCCGCGCAATCCAGTCTCGCTCGCCCCGGTCACCGACTTCAACGAGGCGAGGTTGCGCCGTGTGGCGGCGGATCTCGACGAGGTCGATCAGCTCGTGCGCGAGATCGAGTCCAACCAGCGCACCGTCCCCGTGCTGCTGCGCCAGTACCTGAAGCTCAACGCGAAGCTGCTCGGCTTCAACATCGATCCGGACTTCCATGACTGCCTCGACGGCCTGATGCTGGTGGATCTGCTCGACTGCGATCGCCGCATCATGGACCAGTACATGGGTCCGGATGGCGCGGTCGCGTTCCTGGCCGAGCATCGCGACACGCTCGCGAAGCGGACCGTCGAGACGGCGTGACTCGCGGCCGGGCAGTGTTCTCCCATCGCTCCAGCGCAGAGACGCGGGGCGAACCGGAGACGCAGAGCAATCCAGGCACCGGTGACATCGAGACGACGTCAATCGCCCGGACAACGGATGGCTCTCCGCGGCTCTGCGGCTCCGTGGCTCCAAGCCTGGTTCGGATCGAACGTCGATCCTCGCAACCACCGCAGATCACTCCAGCAGTGAGACGCGGAGCGAACCGGAGACGCAGAGCAATCCAGGCACCGGTGACATGGAGACGACGGCAGTCGCCCGGACAGCGGCCGGCTCCGCGGCTCCGTGGCTCCGCGGCTCCAAGCCTGGTTCGGATCGAACGTCGATCCTCGCAACCACCGCAGATCACTCCAGCAGTGAGACGCGGAGCGAACCGGAGACGCAGAGCAATCCAGGCACCGGTGACATGGAGACGACGGCAGTCGCCCGGACAGCGGCCGGCTCCGCGGCTCCGTGGCTCCGCGGCTCCAAGCCTGGTTCGGATCGAACGTCGATCCTCGCAACCACCGCAGATCACT
>JBMTTG010000187.1:0-6067 GCA_049449095.1 Phycisphaerales bacterium
CGCTCTGTCAACCACAACGCCGCCCCGTGGTCTTGCTGACCAAGAGGCGGCGTGGTGAACTCCCCCGACTGGACTCGAACCAGTAACCTAGCGGTTAACAGCCGCTCGCTCTACCATTGAGCTACAGGGGATTGGGTTGTGGGCGGAGTAGGGTACCCACGCCTCTTGAACGGTCAAGACGATCGGCCCGGGGAACCGTCTCGCTGAAGACGTCTTGTTCGCTTGGCGCGGATTGGCACGCGTGCGCGGGCTTCGGTCGGCCTCGATCCGCGCCCGCCCGCAGGTCCGAAAAGTCGCCGAGACGGGATCGCGGGCTCGTCTGCGGTCACGGCGCGACCCGAGCCGGATCGGCCGGCCATCGGTGCGACCCGGTCGATCGTTGGCGGGCGACACGCGACGGCTCCGGCGATCCTTCCTCCAAGGCGCCGCCGGACGCACGCCTCGGGCGGCGAAACCCCCTACGGTGGTGCCATGCTCGGCATCGGACGAACCCTCCGCGACGCCCGCCGCACCCGCGAGATCCTCTCGGTGCTGGTGCGCTACGGCTTCCGCAACGTGGTGGAGGAACTCCACCTCGAAGGGGCCCTGCGGCGGGCGCTGCAGCGCACGCTGGGTCGGCCGGTCGACCCGACCGTCGAGGCGATGCCGCTGCCGCAGCGGCTGCGGATGGCGATGGAGGAACTCGGCCCGACCTTCGTGAAGCTCGGGCAGGTCCTGAGCCTTCGCCCCGACCTCATCCCGCCGGACTGGGCGACGGAGTTCTCGAAGCTCCATGCGACCGTCGCGCCGGTGCCGTTTGTCCTCATCCGCGAACGGCTCGTCGGCGAGTTCGGTCCGCGCTTCGACGAGGTCTTCGAGTCGATCGAGGAGACGCCGATCGCGGCCGCGTCGATGGCGCAGGTGCATCGGGCGGTCGGCCGCTGCGGCACCCGGGTCGTCCTCAAGATCCTGCGCCCCGACGCCGAGCGGATCGTCGCGGCGGACATGGACATCCTGAAGTTCCTCGCGGGCTTCATGGAGCACCGCTTCAAGGATCTCGCCTACAGCCCGACCGAAGTGGTGCGGGAGTTCGCCGAGGAGCTGTCGCGCGAGGTCGATCTCGAGCACGAAGGCCGATCGTGCGATCGCTTCAACGAGCTCTTCCATCCCAGCGCCCGCGAGCCGACGCCCGAAGGCGTCGCCGCGTCCCGCGTGCGCTTTCCGCGGGTCCACTGGAAGATGACCACCCGCCGCGTGCTCGCGATGGACGAAGTGCGCGGCACGCTGCTCTCGACGGTCGCCCGCGGCGACTGGCCGAAGGACCGCGCCGAGCAGGTCGTCTCCGTCGGCGCCGATGCGGTCTTCCGGATGTGCCTCGAGTTCGGCTTCTTCCACGCCGACCCGCACCCGGGCAACATCTTCGCCCGCGAGGACGGCTCGATCGTCTTCATCGACTGCGGGATGACGGGGCAGATCGATCCCGGCACCGCGGCGCAGCTCGCCGATCTCGTGCAGGGCGTGGTCACCGCCGACCTCGACACCGTGCTCGACGTGGTGGTCGGGCTGAGCGACGCGGATCCGGCGATCGTCAACGACCGCGCGTTCCGCGCCGACGTCTGGGAGTTCATCGGGAAGTTCCAGGGCGCGACGCTCGCCAAGCTCGACCTCGGCCGCATGCTCGAGGAGTTCTTCGAGAAGGTCCGCAAGAACCGGCTTCGCGTGCCGAGCGACATCGTCTTCCTGATCAAGGCGATCACCACGATCGAGGGCGTCGGCGAGCGGCTCGCGCCGGAGTTCGATCTGGTCACCCACGTGCGCCCGCACATCGAACGGCTCGTGAAGCGGCAGTACGGGTTCGGGGCGCTCCGTCGACGCCTGAAGCGAAGCATGCTCGGCTACGTGACCGCCTTCGAACGGCTGCCGTCGCAGCTGCGGAGCGTCTTCTACGCCTTCCGCCGCGACCGCTTCACGATCAACCTCGAGCATCGCGGGCTCGACACCCTCACCGAGACGATCCGCGCCGCGGCGGGGCAGCTTGCGAGCGCGATCTTCGTGGCGGCGCTGCTCCTTGGCGGCGCGGTGCTCATGCTCGCCGACAGCATGCGCGACGATTCGGGGCACCTCGCGCTGCTCGCCTGGATCGGCTTCGGCTTCGCGGTGTTCTTCACCGCGTGGCGCCTGATCTCGAGCCGGTTCCGCTGATCCGGGCGCTCCCGGTCCGCCCGCTATCCTCCGCCCCGTGCTCGAAGTCCACGAGATCGGCAAGCGATTCCCCGCCGTCACGGCGCTCGATCGCGTGAGCCTGCGGGTCGCCGCGGGCGAAGTGCACGGCGTGATCGGCGAGAACGGCGCCGGCAAGAGCACGCTCATGAAGATCCTCGCGGGCATCGAACGGCCCGACGCGGGCCGGCTCGTGCTCGATGGTCGCCCTTATGCGCCTCGGAACGCCCGCGAGGCGACCGACGCGGGCGTGGCGATGATCCATCAGGAGCTGAACCTCGCGCCGGCGCTCACCGCGGCGGAGAACATCGTCCTTGGCCGCGAGCCGCGTCGATGGGGGTTCGTCCGCCGCGGCGCGATGCGGGCGGAGGCGAAGCGCCGGCTCGACGAGGTGGGCGCGTCGATCGATCCCGACGCGATCGTCGGCGACCTGCCGGTCGCGGGACAGCAGCTCGTCGAGATCGCCAAGGCCCTCGCGCAGCAGTCGAAGGTGCTGATCCTCGACGAGCCGACCGCGGTGCTCTCGGAACGCGAGACCCGCTCGCTCTTCGCGCTGATCCGCCGGCTCCGCGCCTCCGGCACCGCGATCCTCTACATCTCGCATCTGCTCCCGGAGGTCCGCGACCTCTGCGATCGCATCAGCGTGCTTCGCGACGGACGGCTCGTGGCGGAGACGACGCCGCAGGAGAGCGATGCGGATCGTCTCGCATCGCTGATGGTCGGCCGCGAGCTCGCCGACGTCTATCCGCCGCGCACGCCGCGGCCGGCCGCCGGGACGAGGCTCGCGGTGCGAGGCGTGTCGGTGCCGGGGCATGTGCGCGAGGCCTCCTTCGAGATCGCGCCGGGCGAGATCCTCGGGCTCGCGGGGCTCGTGGGGAGCGGGCGCACCGAACTCGCCGAGGCGATCGCGGGGCTGCGGCGCATGGGGGCCGGCGAGGTGCGCCTCGAGGGAACCGCGGTCCGCGTTCGTTCGGCCCGGCAGGCGCTCGATCGCGGCATCGCCTACGTGAGCGAGGATCGCAAGGGGCGCGGGGTCTTCGTCGAGCTCGCCTGCCGCGAGAACCTCGTGCTTCCGAACCTCGCCGCCTACGGCGCGTTCGTGCCGAGTCGGCGCCGAGAGCGCGAGGCGACCGCGGCGTGGATCCGGACCCTCGACATCCGCTGCCCGGATCCGGCGGCGCCGATGCGCACGCTGTCGGGAGGCAACCAGCAGAAGTTCGCGGTCGCGAGCCGCCTCGACGTGAAGCCGACGGTGCTGCTCCTCGACGAGCCGACCCGCGGCGTCGACGTCGGCGCGAAGCGCGAGCTCTACCACCTGATCGCGAGGCTGGCCTCGGAAGGCCTCGCGTGCCTCGTGATCTCGAGCGAACTTCCCGAACTGATCGGGCTCTGCCATCGCATCGCGGTGATGCGGCAGGGCAGGCTGGTGGGCGAGGTCGATCCGGCGGCGCAGTCGCCGGAGGACACCGAGCGTTCGATCATGCGCCTCGCCGCAGGCGTCTCGGAGCAGGCTGCATGAGCGACGTCGCGTCCAAGGCCGGAACCGCCGCGCGGGTCCGGTTCCTCGATCTCCTCCAGCAGTACGGCGTGATCGTCGCCTTCATCGGGCTCTTCGCGTTCAACGCGATCTGGCAGGGCGAGGCGTTCCTCAAGCCGGAGAACCTCCGCAACCTGCTCAACCAGAACGCCGCGGTCGGCATCGTCGCGGTGGGCATGACGCTCGTCATCGTCGCCGGCGGCATCGACCTCTCGGTCGGCGCGGTCATGGCCCTCGCCGCCGCGGTCGGCATGCTTGCGATGAACGGCCTCGCGGGCATGGTCGCCGACGACGGCGCGGGCCAGTTCGTGCCGATGCTCGCGGGCTTCGGGGCGGCGATCGGCGTGGGGCTTGCGTGCGGACTGCTCAACGGCGGGCTCGTGACGCTCGGGCGCATTCCCGCGTTCATCGCGACGCTGGCAGGCCTGATCGGATTCCGATCGATCACCCTCGCCCTCGCCGAAGGCGGCGAGATCCGCGCGAATCCCGCGATCACCGCGGTGCAGGCGATCGGACGCGACGGCATCACGATCCCCGGCGTGGTCAACGCCTACGACAAGCCGGTCGTCTTCTATTGGACGATCCTCGTCTTCCTCGCGGTGGTGGTGATCGGGCAGCTGACGCTCTCGCGCACGCGGCTCGGTCGGCATCTCGTCGCGGTGGGTTCGAACGAACTGGCGGCGCGGTACTCCGGCGTGCCGGTCGCCCGCGTCAAGCTCTGGTCGTACACGATCGTCGGCTTCTGCGCAGCGCTCGGCGGCATCGCGAGCACGGTGCGGATGAACTCGGTGAGCAGCTCGCAACTCGGGCTCTACGCGGAACTCGACGCCATCGCGGCGGTCGTCATCGGCGGCACGAGCATGACCGGCGGCCGGGGCCGGGTGTGGGGCACCCTGATGGGCGTCCTCATCCTCGTGATGATCACCAACATGCTGAGCCTCTGGCAGGTCGAGGTCTACTGGCAGGGCTTCGTGAAGGGGGTGATCATCGTGCTCGCGGTGCTCATCCAACGCGGCCGGGCGAGCTGAGGGAGCGGGGGGGCGCACAGGGGGCGACGGGAACCACTACGATCCCCGCCCTCGCGGACGAGTCGAGTCCTCGCGGACCGCTCCCTTCGCTCCGAGGCGCGTCGCCTCGATCGACGCCCCAAGTCCTTCCCAAGGAGTCCCCCATGTCCATCCTGCGATCCCTCGCGATCGGCGCCGCATTCCTCTCGGCGTTCGTCCTCTCCGCGTGCGGCTCCGGCAGCGGCGGCGGCGATTCGACCACTGCTCAAGTCGCGGCGAAGAAGATCAAGATCGGCGTGAGCGTGCCGGCCGCCGACCACGGCTGGACCGCGGGCGTGGTGTGGTGGGCGAAGCAGGCGATGGAGCTGCACCCCGAGGTCGAGTGGCTCTTCCAGACCGCGGAGACCCCCGACAAGCAGATCCAGGACATCGAGAACATGATGACCCAGGGCGTGGACGGGCTCGTGGTGCTCGCCACCGAGTCGGCTCCGCTCACGCCGGTCGCCAAGCAGGCCCACGAGAACGGCATCCTCATCGTCAACGTCGATCGCGGCTTCCTCGAGCCGGTCGCGGACATCTTCCTCGAGGGCGACAACGCCTCGTTCGGCCGCAAGAGCGCCGAGTTCATCGTCGAGCGGCTCGGCGGCACCGGGAAGATCGTGATCCTCGAAGGCATTCCCTGCACCGTGAACACCGCGCGGGTCGAGGCGGCGATGGAGGTCTTCGCGCAGCACCCGGGCATCGAGATCGTCGGACGCGACAGCGGCATGTGGAATCGCCAGAAGTCGCTCGACGTGATGCAGAACATCCTCGTCAAGGCGCCGAAGATCGACGCGGTCTGGGCGAGCGACGACGACATGGCCCTCGGCGTCGAGCAGGCGATCGTCGAGGCGGGGCGTCAGGACGAGATGTGGATCCTCGGCGGCGCGGGCATGAAGGACATCGTCAAGCGGGTGATGGACAAGGACCGGATGTATCCGGCCGACATCACCTATCCGCCCTCGATGATCGCGACCGGCATCCAGATGGCGGTCTCGGTGCTCGAGGACGGCAACCGCGACGAGGTCATGAAGTTCATGCCGAGCCACCTCATGATCGACGTCGAGCTGATCCTGCCCGAGAACGCGAAGCGGTTCTACTTCCCCGACAGCGTGTTCTAAGCGGCGATCGCCGCCGGAGTCATCGCAGCGCGGGGGACGCGAACACGATCGCGCCGCGGCCGTTCGCCGCGAGCCGCAGGGTGAACGCGCCGTCGGCGTCGGGCTCGCCGCCGATCGGCGCCCCTCCCGAGGGTGGCCGCACGCGGCCCGAGGGTCGGCCGTCG
>JBMTTG010000188.1:0-5962 GCA_049449095.1 Phycisphaerales bacterium
GCGTTGCCATAGGGCTCCGAGAGTCGATTCCGGTCCAGGAACAGGGCTCCCTCGCAGGCTCCCGAGTGGCGCCTGGAGCGAGCCTTGAGGAAACTTGACCAATTCCGGGGTAGTTCGGTTGCCCCGGCCCGGTTCAAGGACACCTTCAATGTTTCCCGGACGGTCCCTTGTGAGGTCCCCCTCGCCGTCCGGTCCCTTGCGTGGGCAATGTGGAGAACAAGATGACTCGATGGTGTCTATCGATCGGCGCGGTCGCCTGCCTGGCAGGCTCCGCGATGGCCGGTGTCGCGGGTGGCTCCCTCTGGAACACCGGCCCGCTGGTGACGAACCCCGGCGCTGGCGCGGGCGGCGCCGACGTCTCGGCGATCTCGCCTGGGCAGACCGGCTACGGCGGCAACTTCAACCAGCCGTCGTTTGCCCGTGCCGACGACTTCACGGTCTCGGGCGGCGGCTGGAACATCACCAGCATGACCTTCTTCGGATACCAGACCAACGGCGGCATCCCCTCGACGATCACGGGGCTCTTCGCCCGGATCTGGAGCGGCGATCCGTCGGCGGGCGGCACGGTCGTCTGGGGCGACATGACCACCAACATCCTGAGTTCGACCGACTGGACCGGGATCTACCGCACCTCCGCCACCGCCTTCGACAACACGCAGCGGCCGATCATGAACATCGTGGCGGACGGCCTCGACATCAACCTCGGCAACGGCAGCTACTGGGTGGAGTTCGCCGCGACCGGCTCGGCCGCGAGCGGGCCGTGGGTGCCGCTCGTGAGCAGCCCGGTCGAAGCGGTCATCGGCAACAGCCTGCTCTACACCGTGTCGAGCGCGACGTGGTCGACTGCGACCGACGGCGGCAACGGCCTCGGCTATGAACTGCCGTTCCTCATCGACGGCACCGTGGTGCCGGCCCCCGCGGCGATCGCGATGCTCGGCCTTGCGGGCCTCGCCGGCTCGCGGCGTCGCCGCTGAACGGACGCCCGATCCGACAAGTTCTCGTGGCGGCCGAAGCGATCCGGCCGCCGCGGTGCGTTTTGGGACCGCCACGCCCAAGGGGGGCCGCTCTGCGCGGCTCCCTTCGCGAGATCCGCCGCCGAAAGCCTCGAGCGTGCATTGACCAACCGACGTTGCGGACTACGTTGAACCTCGGGGCGGAGACCGGCGTGGTTGTCGGACTCGTCGGCCCCGACGGATCGAGCAGGGCCTCGGTTGGAGCCTGTCATGAAGCGATTCGGAGATCTGAGCCGTCGACTGGAATGGATCGCCGCCGTCCTCGCCGCGTCGATCTCGGTCGCGGCGGGCGCCCAGCCCGCGGGCCCGAGCGTGGCCCGTCAGTGGAACGAGGAACTGCTCGAGGCGATCCGCAACGACTTCGCCCGCCCAACCGTCCACGCCCGAAACCTGTTCCACGTCTCGGTCGCGATGTGGGACGCCTGGGCCGCCTTCGACGAGCAGGCGCAGGGTTGGCTCTTCACCGAGAAGCACGTCGTGAAGAACGAGCAGGCCGCCCGCGAGGAGGCGATCAGCTACGCCTGCTATCGACTCATGCGGCATCGCTTTCTCGCGTCGCCCGGCGCCGTCGAGACGCTGCCGCGTCTGGTCGAACGACTCGTCTGGCTCGGCTACGACCCGACCTTCACCTCGACGCAGGGGAACTCGCCCGCGGCGATCGGCAATCGCATCGCCGCCGCGATCATCTCGTTCGGCTTCAACGACGGCTCGAACGAGTGGGACGACTACCAGATCCCGCCCGGCGGCTACGAGCCGGTCAATCCGCCGCTCATCGTCGAGGATCCCGGCAATCCGACGCTGATCGATCCCAACCGTTGGCAGCCGCTCACGCTCGAGACCTTCGTCGACCAGAGCGGCAACACGATCCCCGGCGGCACGCCGCCATTCCTGACGCCCTTCTGGGGATTCGTGGTCCCGTTCTCGCTGCGGCCCGAGGACATGAACCCCGACCGCCCGGGCGTCTACTTCGATCCGGGACCGCCGCCGCAGCATGGCGGCGCGAACCACTTCGAGTACCGCGCGGGCATGGAGCAGGTGGTCGAGTGGAGCGGGTGGCACGATCCCGACGACGGCGTCGTGTGGGACATCTCGCCCGCGTCGATGGGCAACAACCCGCTCGGCACCAACGCGGGCTCGGGCTATGACGTGAATCCGGTGACGGGACGCCCGTACGTGCCGCAGTTCGTGCCGCGGGGCGACTACGCGCGGGTGCTCGCGGAGTTCTGGGCGGACGGTCCCGAATCGGAGACCCCGCCCGGGCACTGGAACGTCGTGGCGAACTACGTCTCCGACGAGATCGCGGAGAAGCGGCTCGGCGGCAGCGGTCCACTGCTCGACGAGCTCGAGTGGGACGTGAAGCTCTACCTCGCCCTGAACGGGGGCATGCACGACGCGGCGATCTGCGCGTGGGGCATCAAGGGCCACTACGACGGCATTCGCCCGATCAGCGCGATCCGCTACCTCGCGCAGCTCGGCCAGTGCACCAGTCCGGCGTTGCCGAGCTACCACCCGCTCGGGATCGATCTGATCCCCGGCATCATCGAACTGATCACCGCCGAGTCGAGCGCTGCGGGCGAACGGCACGCGCACCTCGCCGGCTTCATCGGCGAGGTCGCGGTCTTCGCGTGGAAGGGCGCTCCGGAGTTTCCCGAGTTCCAGTATTCCGGAGCGGGCTGGATCCGTGCCGCGAACTGGGTTCCCTATCAGCGACCGAGCTTCGTCGCGCCGCCGTTCGCGGGCTACGTCTCGGGACACAGCACCTACAGCCGCGCGGCGGCGGAGATCCTGCACCGCTTCACCGGGAGCGCCTGGTTCCCGAACGGGCTCGGCGAGTTCCACTGCGAGGCGAATCAGTACCTCGTCTTCGAGGACGGACCTTCGGTCGACGTCACGCTGCAGTGGGCCAGCTTCTACGACGCCGCGGACGAGAGCGGCATCAGCCGCATCTACGGCGGCATCCATCCGCGCTGGGACGATCTTCCCGGCCGCCTCCTCGGCGCGACGATCGGACCCCAGGCCTTCGAGCATGCGGTCTCCTACTTCGGCCTGCCGGAAGTCCCATGCCCGGCCGACATCAACGACGACGGCGTCGTGAACGGCATCGACCTCGGCGTGGTGCTCGCTTCGTGGGGCGGGTGCAAGAAGGGCTGCGACGCGGATCTCGATGGCGACGGCGACGTCGACGGCGCGGATCTCGCGATCGTGCTGAGCGGCTGGGGCTCCTGCGGCTGACGGGCGCGAGGTTGCCTGCGAAGAACGATCCGCGGACGTCGCGTCGCGCGACCATCGGATCGGGTCGCAATGCCGTTCGTGTCGTGCGAGAAGCGATGCGATTCCTCGACCGGACCGGTCAGGCCAAGTCGCTGAACCGCACCTCGCCGGCCACGATCGTCAGGACCGGCTTGCCGACCACGCTGCGTCCGGCGAACGGCGTGTTGCGGCCTTGCGACGCGAAGCGTTCCGGATCGATCGTCCATCGCAGGGTCGGGTCGATCACCGTGACGTCGGCGGGCCCACCCTCGGCGAGGCGGCCGAGGCCGCGTTCGTCGAGCCGATGCAGCCGCGCCGGTTCGATCGTCATCATCGCGATCAGCCGCGGCCAATCGATCGCGCCGCTCGCGACGAGGGCCTCGGCGTAGAGCGGCACCGCGCCTTCGAGTCCGACGATGCCGAAGCTCGCCGCGGCGAAGTCGACCTCCTTCGACTCGGCGGTGTGCGGGGCATGATCGGTGCCGAGGATCGTGATCACGCCTTCGGCGACCGCTTCGAGGAGCGCTTGCCGGTCGGAGGCCTCCCGAAGCGGAGGATTCATCTTCGCGTGCGTGTCGTATCCATCGCACGCGTCGTGGGTGAGCAGCAGGTGATGCGGCGTGGCTTCCCCGGAGACCGGCTCGCCTCGACGCCGCGCCTCTCGAAGCGCCTCGACGCTGCCCGCCGCGGAGAGGTGCTGCGCGTGGTAGCGGGCGCCGATCGAGCGGTTGAGGCGCAGGTCGCGCTCGACGATCAGCTCCTCGGCCTCCCTCGGCCAACCGATCAGCCCGAGCCGTGCCGAGACCTCGCCCTCGTGCATGCTGGCGCCCGCGGTGAGGGTCGACTCCTGGCAGTGCTGCAGGAAGGGGAGGCCGATCGCGGCGCACATGCGAAGCACCCGACGCATCATCGCGGCGTGCTCGACGACGCTGCCGTCGTCGGAGAACCCGACGGCGCCCGCCGCCGCCATCGCCTGCATCGGGGCGAGCCGCTCGCCCCGGCGTTCCTCGGTGGCGGCGCCGATCGGGAAGACGCGGCAGTGCGCGGTCTCCTGCGACCGGAGCCTGACGAAGTGCACGAGCGCCGCGGTGTCGAGCGCCGGCGTCGTGTTGGGCATGCAGCAGACGCTGGTGAATCCGCCGGCGACCGCGGCGGCAGTGCCGCTCGCGATCGTCTCCGCCCGTTCGTTCCCAGGCTCGCGCAGATGGACGTGCCCATCGATGAGACCGGGCGCCACCACTCGACCTTCGAGTTCGATCACGCGGGCGTGGCCGATGTCCGAAGGCGCGAGCGGCGTGGTCGAGAGGCGCGCGATGCGGTCCGCGACGATGAGCACGTCCGCGGTGGCGTCGAGGCTCGACGCCGGATCGATCACGCGGCCGCCGCGGAGAAGGATGCTCAACGTGGGAGTCCTGTCTGGTTCGGGGCTGACGAACTCGGTGGCGATCGGCGCGTCGAGGCTCAGTCGTCCTGGCTCAGTCGTCGAGGATGGACGATCCGACCGGCTCGTCGCTCGAGGGAGCGGCGGGGGCGGTGCCGGCGGACTCTGGCTCGGCGGCCGGCTCGCCCGCGGGCTGCGGTGACGCCGGCTCGTTCGCAGGAGCGGTGGACGAGGCCGGACGCCCGCGGTACTCGCCGACATCCGGAACGACGATGGGGCCTGAGGCGGGCGCGGTCGCCGTGCTCTCCGAGACGCTGCCTGGCACCACCGAGGGACGGAAGTCGTCGACGTCGGGAATGGCCGGGCCTTCGAGCGGCTCGGGCTCGCAGACCTCGGGCATCGAGGCGACGTACGGAGCTTCGAGGCCACGTCCCTGGATGAGCACGGAGTCGGCAACGAACTCCAGACGCCGCTCGGGTTCGGTGATCAGCATCACCTGCTCCTCCGACTGCCCGGCGTCGCGTCCGTAGTGGCGAAGCATCTGCACCGAGACCTCGGTCACAACCGGCGATCCGTTCATGACCACCTGTCGGCCGACCGCGTTCCGCGGCACGAAGAACCCGTAGTCGCGGAACTTCACGAACACCGGCTCGTCGGCGCCGTCGGCGGCGACGGTCATCCAGCAGCCCTTGGTCTGGCAGACGCCGCGTACGACGCCGGTCAGCACGACCGGTCCCGCGACCTCGCCCGAAGCCATCTCCGAGACCGTCATGGTCGGGGGATCGCTTCGAAGGACCGGTCCATAGGTCGACCAGTGGTCGGACACGGCCTGCTGATAGGTGCCCTTGGTGGAGCAGCCGGCGCCGAGAGCGAGAGACGCGGCGGCCAGAAGCGTGACGAGGAGGCTCTGGATTCGATTCGGCATGGTCGAGAGTCTCGGGCGAAGTGACGCGGTTCCTCGAAGTGACGCCGGGAACTCGGCGGCGTTTGCGTCCGTGGAAGGGTTCGATGATACCGGTCGACCTTGAAGTCCCGCCGAGCGGATGGAGGCAGGACTTCGGCCGTCGTGGTGACCAATGAGAAACGCCCGCCGAAACTCGGCGGGCGCTTCGCAGTTCTTGACGCCTGGGCGTCGAGCGAATCAGCAGTCGCTCTTCATGCCGGGGCAGCAGCCGCTCTTGCCGCTGACGGCGCCCATGCTGGCCTTGTCGCCACAGCTCTTGGCGGTCGAGCAGTCGCTCTTGCCGCTGACGGCGCCCATGCTGGCCTTGTCGCCGCAGCTCTTGGCGGAGGAGCAGTCGCTCTTGCCGCTGACGGC
>JBMTTG010000189.1:0-5932 GCA_049449095.1 Phycisphaerales bacterium
GATCGCTTGCTGGCGGCGTCCATGTCGCATTGAGGACGGGGCGATCCGCTGCCCCCGCCCGAGGGCGATGCGGTGCGATCGCTCAGGCGCTCGAGATCGCTTCCGTCAACTGATCCAACAACCGGTCGCGATCGGCTCCGTCCGAGTTCGCGGCCGCGCGGACGAGTTGAAGCAGCGAGGCGCGGAAGGACTCGGAGATCTGGCGCGACTCGGGATCCCCCAGTTGCCTCAGCCGTCGTCCTTTGCGCGGCCCTCGGCCACGCGACGGGATCTCGTGCTTCTTGAGGTACTTCTGGATGGTGACCGAGGTCGCACCAAGGTCACGAGCGATCTCGGCGATCGTCATCCCCTCGTCGAGGTAGAGCCTGCGGAGCAACTCCGCGTCGTCGTAGCGTTTCTGCCGCCTCACCGCACCCGTTCCTCCGAGCGTTCCGTGCATGGATCGGGTGTACGCAGTCACCGATCGAGTCGATCCTCGAAATCGACCAGATCGTGGCGCCGCACCGACAAACAGCCGCGACCGGCACTCGAAACGAACTGGCAATCGGTGTCCCTGCGAAGACGACGTCCGCCCGGACCGCTTCTCAGCCCCGAAGTCATGCCTCCGCTCGGACTCGAACCGAGAACCCGCTGATTAAGAGTCAGCTGCTCTACCAATTGAGCTACAGAGGCGAAGCGGGGAACTGTATCGCTGAGACGCCGTTTTGCAAGCGATCCCGAGGTCGGCATCGCTCGTGCGTCGTGAAAGCGAGGCGAGAGGCCAGCGGTCCATTGGGTCAGGAACTCCGCGGACTCATGCCCAGCGGGCAGCGGGAGCGCACGGAGGTGAGACCGCTCGCACCGCTGCGACGCGCAAGTCGATGCAGCCGCCGCGCCGAGTGCTCGCCGGCCGCCCGCCTACCTGTGCCTCAGGCGGACTTGCCGTGACACTGCTTGAACTTCTTGCCGGATCCGCAGGGGCACGGCTCGTTCCGTCCAACCACCGCCGCCGTGGGCGCGGCTACCGCGGCCGGTGCCGGCTTGGGCGATGCTGGGCGCAACGCCGTCGCCGGAGAACGTCTCGCTGGCGGAGTCTCGGCCGCCGGACTTGAGGCGGGCGCCGCGCTCGGCTCCGTCGCGGTGGTCTCGGCACGAGCCGCCGCGGGCGGTGTCGAGGGTCCCTCGATCGAGGTCTCCGCCGAGGGAGCTGCCGCGGGTGTCGCCTGCGCCGGAGGCGGCGCCTGGATCGCGAAGCGACCCTTGAAGATCACGTCCGTGACCTTGTCGCGGATCGATTCCTGCATGCGCCTGAACTGCGCCGCGGACTCGCGCTTGAACTCGATACGGGGATCGCGCTGGCTGAACGCGCGATATCCGATCGAATCGCGGATCTGGTCCATCTGGTGAAGATGGTCCTTCCATGCCTCGTCGAGCACCCTCAGCAGGATCCATCGTTCGAACTGCGCAACCTCCGTCCGAAGAAGTTCGCGGAGCCGCTTCGGGACGAACGCGGCGGGATCCCGGCCGAGCGACTCGAGCTCGGCGGGGGAGAGTCGGATGAGGCACTCCCGCTCGAACCACGCGGAGATCGCCTCGGGGCTTCCCGCGGCGATCGCCTTGCGGGCGCGGGCGTCGATCTTCGCCTCGTTCCAGGTGGCGGCATCCTCGAGCAGCAGCTTGCGGAGCTCCCCCGGGTTCGTGCTCGGCAACGCCTGCGGAGTCCACTCGAGCTCGTAGCGGCTTCGCACCCATCCGCAGAACTGACCGAGCGCCGAGGCGGGATCGCGGGCGAGCATCGCCGCCGTCATCTCGAGGATGAAGTCGATCGGATAGGTTCGCTCGCGGTCGCCGTAGGCGTCCTCCACGATCCGCATCATCGCGTCGCCAGCCGTCGCCGCGTCGGCGTCCGCGGGAATCGCCTCGGGCGAAACCTCGCGTCCGAGCTTGCGCCCGAGCCACGCCGTCAGTTCGCGTCGACCGAGGTCTCCATCGAGCATCGCCTCGGCCGGCGAAAGGTCGGCGGCTTCGAATCGCGCCTCCACAAGCTCCTCGAGATGCCGCAACGCTCCGGCTCGCCCCAGGGCCGACAGGGCTTCCGCATCGACCTCGACCTTGAGCTGCTTGTTGGCCCACTCGGCGAAGCCTGGCCACTCCCAATCCGACTCCTCCAGATCGGCCGGCAGGTACTCGCCCGCCGTCAGGCGGATGAGTTCCGCCGTCTCGCCCAGAAGGTCGCCGCGGATGAGAGTGCCGAGATCCTCGCGGTCCTTGCCGACGACCCGATCCGGATCGATGGCGACATCGAGCTGCTCCCGAACCCACTCTGCGATGCACTTGGCGGCATAGTCCCTCGCGAGATAGCGCTCCGCCGCATCGGCCACCGAGTCACGGATGTACTCGAAGACCAGCTCGCGGATCTCCCGACCCTCCAGGACCCGCTGCCGCGTGCCGTAGAAGCTTCGGCGCTGGTGTTCCATCGGCTCGTCGTACTCGAGGATGTTCTTGCGGATCTGGAAGTTCCGCTCCTCGACCTTGCGCTGCGCACGGGCGATCTGCCGGGTGACCATCGGGTTCTCGATGGCATCGCCCTCCTTCATGCCGAGTCGGCTGAGCAGGGCGAGGGTCTTGGGACCGGCGAAGAGCTTCATCAGATCGTCCTCGAGGCTGAGGAAGAACCGGCTCGATCCCTGGTCGCCCTGCCGGCCGGAGCGTCCGCGAAGCTGGTTGTCGATGCGGCGGCTCTCGTGCCGCTCGGTGCCCACGATGTGAAGCCCGCCGAGATCCTCGACATCGGTGAACATCCGCAGGCGGTGCAGGCGACACAGCCCGCCCGCGTCGAGCTTCGCTGCGAGGGAGGCCTCGTCCATCGATGCGGTCTGCTCGAGCGGAATCTCGTGGTGCGACCGGAGCAGGTGCCGGAGGAGTTCCTTCCGCGCCGTCGCGGCATCCAGCTTCGCGACCTCGGCGCGGGCGAGCCCCGATTCCTTGACGAGCAGATGCCGATGCACCAGGTCGAGGATGCGCTCGTCCTCCATCGACGCCTCCGCCTCCTTGGGGCAGATGTCGCGCCGCTTCCAATGGTCGACGAGCTCCTCACGGGTGAAGCGGCCGAGCTTGATGTCGGTTCCGCGGCCGGCCATGTTCGTGGCGATCATCACGGCGCCGAGCCGGCCCGCGCCGAGCACGATGTCCGCCTCCCGCTCGTGGTGCTTGGCATTGAGCACCTCGTGGCGGATCTGATGCCGCTTGGCGAGCATCTCGCTCAGCTTCTCCGACTTCTCGACGCTGGTCGTTCCGACCAGCACGGGCTGTCCGAAGTCGTGGCAAGCCTTGATCTCGTCGACGATCGCGGACCACTTGTCCTTCAACGAGAGGAACACGAGGTCCTGACGATCGTCCCGCACCACCGGCTCGTTGGTCGGGATGGAGACGACGTCGAGCTTGTAGATCTCGTGGAACTCCGTGGCCTCGGTGTCGGCGGTGCCGGTCATGCCCGCGAGGCGCTTGTGCATCTTGAAGAAGTTCTGCACCGTGATGGTCGCCATGGTCTGGGTCTCCTCCTTGATGCGGACCCCTTCCTTGGCTTCGACGGCCTGGTGAAGACCGTCGGACCACTGCCGGCCGACCATCTTGCGGCCGGTGTTCTGATCGACGATCACCACGCCCGGCTCGCCTCGTTCGTCCGGCGCCACGACGTAGTCGCGGTCCCGCTGATAGACCGCGTGCGCACGGATCGCCTGCTCGAGCAGGTGCGGCATGTCGATGTTGTCGCCGACGTAGAAGCTCCCGATCCCGGCATTTCGCTGCGCTTCCTCGACCCCCTCGTGGGTGAGGGTGGCCCGCTTCTTGTCGAGCTCCACCTCGTAGAACTGGGTGTGGCGATCCCGCTCGGCTTCGAGGCCCGGCAGCTGCCGCTTGAGCTCCGAGAGCCGCTGCCGCATCGCGGGCACCGCATCCTTGTCGCGGGTGCTTCGGATGTCGCCTTCGAGTCCAGCCGCCTCGACCTTCGCACGATCGAGCCTCTCGTTCGCGTCGTTCCAGGTCGACTGCTTCGAGACGAGATGGCGGGCGAGGGTGTCGGCGAGTTCGTAGCGGGGCTTGTGGGCGTGCGCAGGGCCCGAGATGATCAGCGGCGTGCGGGCCTCGTCGATCAGGATCGAGTCGACCTCGTCCACGATCGCGAAGTCGTGCCGCTTCTGCACCTGCTCCTCGGTCCGCATCTTCATGTTGTCGCGCAGGTAGTCGAAGCCGAACTCCGCGGTGGTCCCGTAGATCACGTCGCAGGAGTAGGCCACGAGCTTCCGATCCGGCGGCTGCATGTGGAACGGGTGGATTGCGCCGACGGTCATCCCGAGCGCCCGGAAGAAGGGGAACGTCCAGTCGCGGTCGCGCTGGACGAGGTAGTCGTTGACGGTGACGACGTGGACCTTGTTGTTCTCGAGCGCCGCCAGATAGGCCGCCAGCGGAGCGACGATCGTCTTGCCCTCGCCGGTCTTCATCTCGGCGATGCGGCCCTCGCTCAGCACGATGGCGCCGACGATCTGCACGTCGAACGGCCTCGCGCGGAATGGCGGCCGCGAGGTCGGGTGCAGCTCGCGAACGGCCTCGTACAGCCGGTTCGGGATGTCGATGGTCTGCCAGGCCGGAACCGGCCCGCTGCAGCCGCGGAGATCGTCCTCCGGCTGCAGGTCCGGCGCTCCGGCGACTTCGGCCCGCAGCGACTCCAGCATCTCACGAGCGTCGGCGGGAAGCTTCGACGCGTCGAGGCCGCGAATCGGCGCCGACCCTCCGCCCGCCGAGACGAGCGTCGAGCCCGAGGCGCCTGAAAGGTCCGTCGCCGGATCGAGCATGGTTCGAAGCCCGACCGCGCGGTCCATCGCCTCGCGAGCCACCGCGAAGACCTCGGCCCGCAGGTCGATCGCCTTCTCGCCGGCGGCGAGGCGTCGACGAAACTCGTCGGACTTCGCGCGAAGTTCGCGGTCGGTGAGCGCCCGAACCTGCGGCTCGAACGAGTTCACCTTGGCCACCTCGGCGAGGTAGCGCTTGACCATTCGCTGATTGCGGGTGCCGAAGAGCACGCGGGCCAGCGGCCCGAAGAAGGGAACGCCCATGGATCGAATCTCGCGGAGCCCGGCGCGGAGGCGCGCCGAACTCGTCCTGAAGAAAGCGGGTTGAGGAGTACACGTCCGCCGGCATCGCGCGAGGCGCGAAGGGCGGGTGGCGAGGCGGACCTCAGCAGGCTGGTGGCGGAAGGTTCAGCCGCCGCGACAGCGTGGGCGCCCCCGGCGCGAAGCCAAAGCCGCTCGCGAAGTGCGATCTTGCACGGCCGTTGCGGGCGATTCGTCCGGCGACACGTGGCTCGAGGCGACCTTCGGCGACGGAGCGCCCTCCGATGGCCGACGCGGCCGCGCTGTGCGACCACGACGCGAAATGCCAGGCGGCCACGGATCGGGGCTCTCGCGCAGTCCCGGCACTCCCATGGCCCGCGATGACGATGGCTGCGCACCCCGCGAGCAGCACGAGCATCAGGAGTCCCGCGGAGCGGTGACTCGTGGCGGAGGATGGGTCGGTGATGGAAGCCATGCCGGTCGATCGAACCCTCGAGGAGTGCGACTGTAGTATCGACTCGACGCCGGCTCCACCGCAACGGCGTTTCCGCTTCGGCCGAAGCGGCAATCCGCCGGTCGGCCGGTCGGATTCGCCGGACGCTCGAGTGCAGACGGCCTTCGCCCCAGCCCCAGACCGCCGATGAACGCTCCTCGGACCGCTGCCAACCTGCCCCGCGAGGCCCCCGAGTTCTCGGCAGGAGCGAGCGAGGTTCTCGCCTTCGGCGTCGAGGGGATGACCTGTGCGGGATGCGCTGCGTCGGTCCGACGGGCCCTCGAGTCGGTGGAAGGCGTGACCGCCGCTTCGGTCGATTTTGCCTCGGGGCGGGCCCTGGTTCGGGGGCGCG
>JBMTTG010000190.1:0-5930 GCA_049449095.1 Phycisphaerales bacterium
CGTCGGGTGGGTCGATGCATGGAAGGAAGGTCTCCGATCGTCCGGACTCGGGATCGCCGGACCCGATCTATCGGCGATCCGGGTCCGCCGCATCCGATCGAAGGCGCTGCGAGGCGCTTCGAGGAGCAACTTGCGGGTTCCTCGCGTCGAAGGACTCGTCCGGACCTTCGATCGCGTCGATAACCGATGGTTCCCGCCCGGCCCGAGCCGGGCCGAATCCCTGGTTGCCGCCATGACCCTCGATCTCTCGACCCAACGCGTCGTCGTCACCGGCGGCGCAGGATTCCTCGGCCACGCGGTGCTCGAACGCCTCGCCGCACGCGGGGTCCGCGACCCGTTCGTGCCCCGCCGGCGCGACTACGACCTCACTCGCGAGGCCGACGCCGCCCGCCTCTACGACGATCTTCGCCCCGAAGTGGTGATCCATCTCGCCGCGGAGGTGGGGGGGATCGGCGCGAATCGCACGAACCCCGGCCGCTACTTCTTCGCCAACATGGCGATGGCCCTGCATCTGATCGAGCAGGCCCGGATCCATGGGATCCGGAAGTTCGTGCAGGTCGGCACGATCTGCGCGTACCCGAAGTTCGCCCCGGTGCCCTTCCGCGAAGAGGACCTCTGGAACGGCTACCCCGAGGAGACCAACGCGCCCTACGGCATCGCCAAGAAGGCCGCGATGGTCATGCTCGACGGCTATCGCCGGCAGTACGGGCTCGCGAGCAGCTACCTGCTTCCGGTCAACCTCTACGGGCCGCGGGACAACTTCGATCTCGAGACCTCGCACGTCATCCCGGCGCTCATCCGCAAGTGCGAGACCGCGCGGGTCGAGGGCCGCGGGCACATCGAGTGCTGGGGCACCGGCTCGGCGAGCCGCGAGTTCCTCTACGTGGACGACGCCGCGGAGGGGATCGTCCGCGCCGCGGAGACGATGGAGGATCCCGAGCCGATCAACCTCGGCACCAACATGGAGATCTCGATCCGGGACCTCGTCGAGTTGATCGCGAGGCTCGTCGGCTTCGAGGGAGAGATCCGCTGGGATCCGACGAAGCCCGATGGTCAGCCGCGTCGCTGCCTCGACGTGACCCGCGCTCGCGAGCGCCTCGGCTGGCAGGCGGAGATGCCCTTCGAGGAGGGTCTGCGCCGCACGATCGAGTGGTGGCGATCCGCAGCCGGTGCCCCGAAGGCGTGAGGCCAGAGCCGTGCGAGTCGTCTTCCTGAACCAGACCTTCCACCCCGACGTCGCGGCGACCGCGCAGCACGCGTTCGACCTCGCGCAGGACCTCGCGGCGCACGGCCACGAGGTGCACGCGATCGCCTCACGATCGTTGTACGGAGAGCGAGGAGCGACGCTTCCCGCCGAGGAGGTGGTCGATGGCATCCAGGTGCACCGGGTGGGCCAAAGCCTCTTCGGCAAGGCGGGGCTCGCGGCCCGGATCCTCGACTTCGTCTCGTTCTACGTCGCCGCAGGCCGCCGGCTTCGCACGATTCCACGACCCGACGTCGTGGTCTGCCTGACCACGCCCCCGTTCATCGCTCGAACCGCGCTTCGCCTTCGATCGCGAACCGGCGCGAAGGTGGTCCTGTGGTCGATGGACCTCTATCCGGACCTGCCGATCGCATGCGGCATGATGAGCCGATGGCATCCGGCTGCGATCGCGGGCCGGTTTCTCGATCGACGCTGCCTGCGCGGCGCCGATGCGATCGTGGCCCTGGGACGCTGCATGCGGGATCGCCTGGTCGCCAAGGGCGCCGATCCGGCGAAGGTCGAGGTCATCGGGGTCTGGAGCGACGAGCAGGAGATCCGGCCCGGCTCGAGAGAGGGCAATGCCTTTCGAGAGGCGTGGGCGGTCGGCGACCGGATGCTCGTCATGTACTCGGGCAACTTCGGCCTCGGGCACGACGTCGAGACCTTTCTCGACGCGGCCGAAGCCCTCCGAGACGACGACCGGATCCGCTTCGCCTTCGTCGGTGGAGGCAAGCGGAAGTCCGAGGTGGAGCGACGCGTGCAGGAACGCGGCCTCGCCAACTGCGTGCTGGCGCCCTATCAGCCTCGGGAGAGACTCGGCGAACTCGTCGGCGCCGGCGACGTGCACCTCGTCTCCCTTCGCCGGGGCGTGGAGGGCATCATGGTCCCGAGCAAGTTCTATGGAGTGCTCGCCGCTTCGAAGCCGGCGATCTACATCGGAAGCCGCGAGGGGGAGATCGCCCGCACGATCGAGGAGGAGCGATGCGGCTCGGTGATCGAGCCCGGCGACGCCGCGGGCCTCGCCGAGATCCTGCGCCGCTACGCGGAGAATCCGCAGCGCCGGGCCGACGAGGGCGAGCGCGGCCGAAGATCGCTCGTCGAGCGGCACTCCCGACGCGTCCGTTGCGAGGCATGGCGGACGCTCCTCGAATCCATGGCGAACGACTCGGAGCCTCGGGCATGAGCAGCCTCGTCAAGTACGTCTTCATCCAGAACGATCCCTTCTACCTGCCGAAGGTCCTCGACAAGTACCTGCGGGAGTTCGCCGACTCCACGGCGGGCGTGAACATCCAGTCCGTGGCGCAGGGGAAGCGCACCGTCGTCCAGACGGCGATGGATCTCTGCCGGCTCTACGGGCCCGGCTACTTCGCCTGGAAGTTCCGTCGCTACGCGTCCGCGAAGATCAAGGCGAAGTTCGTCAACGACATGCTCGGCTCGACCCGGACCTGCCACTCCGTGAAGGCGGTGGCGCGGAAGTACTCGGTCTCGGTCACCGAGGCGGTGGATGTCAACAGCGAGCAGTTCCTCGCGGAGCTTCGTCGCCTCGGCGTCCAGCTGATCGTCTCGATCTCCGGGACGCAGCTCTACCGGAAGCCGCTTCGCGAGCAGACCTCGCACGGCATCGTGAACTGCCATGGGGCGCTCCTTCCCCGATATCGAGGCCTCATGCCGAGCTTCTGGACGCTCGCCAACGGAGAGTCGGAGGGCGGCGTGACCGTGCACTTCGTCGACGAGAAGCTCGACAACGGGCCGATCGTCGTCCAGCGGCGCTATCGCATCCACGCGCACGACTCGCTCGAGGAGATCATGGCCCGTTCGAAGGATCTCGCGGCGGAGGCGATCATCGACGCGGTGCGGCTCATCGAGTCCGGCGATCCGCCCATGCTGCCCAACGACGCCTCGCAGGCCACGCACTTCTCGATGCCGGCGCGAGAGGATGTCCGTCGCTTCCTCGCCAACGGACACCGCTTCCGCTGAAGCATCCATGCCGAACCTCGACGACAGGCCCGTGCACGCGCTCAGCTTCGACATCGAGGACTGGTTCCACATGGTCGAGATCCCGGGCCTCGACGATCCGTCGGAGTGGCCGAACCTCCCATCGCTCGTCGAGCGCCGCACCGAGGAGATCCTCGATGTGTGCCGAGAGGCGGGGGTCCGGGCGACCTTCTTCATCCTGGGATGGATCGCCGAACGTCATCCTCGACTGGTCGCGGCGATCGCGGCGGAGGGCCACGAGCTCGGCTCGCACTCGCACTGGCATCGGGCCGTGTACGAGATGACGCCCGAGTCGTTCCAGCGCGATCTCGAAGACTCGATCGCCGCCATCGAGTCCGCAGCGGGCCGCGCCCCGACCTGCTTTCGCGCTCCGAGCTTCTCGATCAAGCCTGGATCGGAGTGGGCCTTCGACGCGATCGCCGAGAGCGGGCTCCGCTTCGACGCGAGCCTCTTCCCCGCGCGACGCGGACACGGCGGCTATCCGTGCCCGGATCACCCCCACATGGTGGTGTCGCCACGCGGCGTGCGCCTGCCCGAGCTGCCGATGAGCACCATGTCCGTCGCCGGCGCCAGGCTCTGCTTCTCCGGAGGCGGCTATCTCCGGCTGCTCCCGCTCGCGATGATCCGCCGCGGATTCCGGCAATGCGAGCGTGAGAAGCGCCCCGCGGTCGTCTACCTGCATCCACGCGACTTCGCCCCGGACTGCCCACGCTGCCCGATGCCGGCACATCGTCGCTTCAAGGGGTACGTCGGACTCGCGACGACGAGACGGAAGCTCGAGGCGCTGGTCGGAGAGTACCGATTCGGAACCTGCGGAGAGGTCGTGGGACAGGCCGGCCGTTCCGCGTCCGAGGACGGGATCGAATCATGATCGACGTGATGATCATCACCCGCGACGAGGAAGCGAACCTTCCACACTGCCTCGCGGCGCTCGGCGGATGGACGCGCCGGGTCTTCGTGATCGACAGCGGATCGACCGACGGAACCGTCGAGATCGCGCGGTCCGCCGGCGCCACGGTGATCCACCACGATTGGGAGGGCTACGCGCGGCAGAAGAACTGGGGACTCGACAACCTGCCCTTCGAGAGCGACTGGATTCTCATCCTCGATGCGGACGAGGTCGTCACCCCGGCCCTTCGGGACCGCTTGCTGAGGATCGTCTCGCCGAGTGGATCCGAACCCGCGGAAGCCGGCTACTACCTCAACCGCCTCTTCTACTTCCTTGGTCGGCCGATACGGCACTGCGGGTACTTCCCGAGCTGGAACCTCCGACTCTTCCGTCGAGGCAAGGCCCGCTACGAGGACCGCTCGGTGCACGAGCACATGGTCGTGGACGGCCCCGTGGGCTACATCGACGAGCCGATGATCCACGACGACCGACGCGGCATCGAACACTCCATCTCCAAGCACAACCGGTACGCCATCCTCGAGGCGATGGAGATCGAGCGATCTCGAGTCTCCGCAGGCGAGAGTTCGGCCGGGCTCCGCTCCAAGCTGTTCGGAAACATCCTGCAGCGTCGGCGCTGGTTCAAGCAGCGGCTGTACCGGCTGCTGCCCATGCCGTGGCTCTTCCGGTTCCTCTACATGTACGTCTGGAAACGCGGGTTCCTGGACGGCGCCGCCGGCGTGAACTTCAGCGTCTTCATCTCCGCGTACGAGTTCCTCATCTCGCTGCGGATGAAGGAGTCGCGACGGCCGATCGCGCTCCGGCCCGCGGTATCGCCGACCCGAGCCGGCGAACGAGACCTGCCGGTCACGGTCGTGGTTCCCGTGCTCAACGAGGCCAGGAATCTCCGCGACTGTCTGGCGAGGCTCGACCGCTTCGAGAAGGTCGTCGTCGTCGATTCGGGAAGCAAGGACCAGACGCGGGAGATCGCAAGAGAGCACGGCGCGGAGGTCGTGGACTTCCGATGGAACGGCAGGTTCCCGAAGAAGCGGAACTGGATGCTTCGGAACCACCGCTTCGAGACCGAGTGGATCCTGTTCCTCGACGCGGACGAGTACGTGACCGATCGCTTCTGCGACGAACTGAAGAGGACGCTCCCTACGACCGCCCACAACGGGTTCTGGCTGACCTACCACAACTACTTCCTCGGCCGATACCTGCGTCACGGCACTCCCTTCACCAAGCTGGCGCTCATCCGCAAGGGTTCCGGCGAGTACGAGCGCATCGACGAGGAGCGGTGGAGCCGACTCGACATGGAGGTCCACGAGCATCCGGTCCTCGACGGCACCACCGGCCACATCCATGCCGCCATCGAGCACAACGACTTCAAGGGGCTCGAGTCGTACTTCGCCAAGCACAACGAGTACTCCTCGTGGGAGGCTCGGCGCTACGTGCGGCTCGTCGCCGAGGGACGGGCCATCCAGGACCACTTCACCAGCCGCCAGCGGTGGAAGTACCGGAACCTCCGGAGCTGGTGGCTCGCGCCCGGGTACTTCTTCGTGACCTACATCGCCAAGGCCGGATTGCTGGACGGATATCCCGGC
The DNA here is from genome assembly GCA_049449095.1 of Phycisphaerales bacterium. Taxonomy (GTDB): domain Bacteria; phylum Planctomycetota; class Phycisphaerae; order Phycisphaerales; family SM1A02; genus VGXO01. The sequence goes on from JBMTTG010000190.1 coordinate 5,729, forward strand.
TTCGCGTTCGCGATGCTCAAGTGGATCTACTTCTTCCACATCCGGCTGAAGATCCTGGAGCTCGAGGCGATCCCCTCCGCATCCGCCCCGGCGACGTCCGCCGCTTCCGCGGCTTCCGCCTGACGGTTCATGCCGGCGGAAGTCGAGTCCGCTCTCCCACGACCCTCGCCGGATTGCCGGCGACGATGGACCATGGTGCGAC
>JBMTTG010000191.1:0-5926 GCA_049449095.1 Phycisphaerales bacterium
CGATGACGCACGGGATCGATGCAAGGAATGGTCCGGAGCCCCGTGCGCGTCGCGCACGACCGGACAGGACGCGTGAGAAACCCGAGAGGCGGAGAACGATGACGAACAAGGTCCAGCCCAGCACCGAGGCGGGCGTCGCCCAGGACGCCCTTCGCACCCTGCTCGCCGCCGGCTTCGTGCCGATGCGGCTCGAGTCCGACGGCCGTGCGATCTGGCCGCAGAGCACCGCGCCGAGCGAGTCGCTGCGGATCGAACTCTTCAAGCGAAGCCCCATGGTCGCCAAGCGGCTCGAGGCGGCGCGGCGGCGTTGGGCGAGTTCGGTCGAGATCGAGTCGGAGGAGATCTTCGAGGGGCTGTGGGCGATTCCGTTGCGGGCCGAGGCCGGCGGCGGATGGCTTGCGGCGCTGGCGATCTCCGAGACCTTCCTTCGCGAGGATCGCCTTGATGCGATCTGCGCCACCGCCGGCGCCGATCGCCGCGCGATGGAGACGCTCATCCGCCGCGGTGGGCTCGTCGCGGAGGACGACCTTGCCCGCCAGGAGACGCTCCTTCGGAACCTTTGGAACTGCCTCGAGCGGGCGTTCTCGCTGGCGCCCCGCGCCGATCAGTCGCGGTCGGTCGCGCCGCGCGGCGGCGCCGCGAGCGCGGCGGCCTCGGTCGACGCGCCGATCGAAGCTCTCGTCGGCGGCATCGACCGACGGGATCCGACCAACCGCGGGCACTCCCGCCGGGTGGCGGTGCTCTGCCGTCTGCTGGCCGAGGCGATCGGCTGCGACGAGCCGGAGATCCGCACCGCCGAACTCGCGGGCCTCGTCCACGACGTCGGCAAGGTCGCGCTGCCCGGGCGGATCCTGCGCAAGCCCGGACCGCTCGATCGCCGCGAGTACGCCCAGGTCCGCAAGCATCCCCAGATCGGCTGCCGGCTCCTGCGCGGCTGGCTCGGCATGCGAAACGTGCTCGACGCCGTGCGGCATCACCACGAGCGGTGGGACGGGCTCGGCTATCCCAAGGGACTCCGAGGCGACCGCATCCCGAAGCTCGCGCGGATCGTCGCGATCGCCGACGCCTACGACGCCATGACCTCCGATCGGCCGTATCGCGTCGCGATGAGCCGTGAGCAGGCCTTCGTGGAGCTCAAGCGAAGCTCGGGCACGCACTTCGATCCGTCGATGGTGCCGGCGTTCATCGCCCTCGACTTCACCGAGTACGACCGCCTTCGCTCGATCGAGCGGGCGGGGCGAAGCGGGGAGGAGACCCGCCGCGCGGCGTGATCGGCGACGGTCGGGGTTTGTCAGGGTGAGTTGCGGACGAGGGCGCGCGAAGTAGCATCCGACCGGATCAACCGGCCTCGCGGCTCATGGACGAGCGGCGATCGGATGATCGGGACCTCGGCGACGGCAGGATGCCGTCCCCGCCGGGAGCAGCCCATGATCGGCAAGGACGCCGCGCTCGTACGTGAACTCGCTTCGGGGCTCGACCGCATCGAACGGCTCGTGGTGGCGCTTCGCTACACCGAGGACCTCTCGGTCGCGGAGATCGCTGCGATCACCCGACTCGCCGCCTCCGACGTCCAGCGTCACCTCGACGCGGCGGCGACGCGGGTGAAGTCGGCGCTGGCGTCGCGAACGACCATCGCGAGCCTGCGCACGGCCTGACCGCGGCGGCGATTCGCGGCGCTCGGTGCGGGCGCCGGGAACCGACGGCGTTCATGAGGAGATCGATGGCCGTCGGCGAGGCGGCGAGGTCGCTTCTTCCCGCGGCCCGAGCGGATTGCGATCATCCGCCGCCTTGCGGAAGCAGCCGCCAGTCCCGCGCGTCGGCCTGGTCGGCCCAGAGCCGCATGTCGCGGAGCCCATCGATCGGGCGAGCGTCCACCTCGCCCGAGACGAAGCCCACCACCGCCCGCCCGCCCCAACGCGGCGAGACGTGCCCGAGCAGTGCCGGGTCCGATGCTTCGTCGCCGTCCTGCCACTGGGCGGAGGTGAAGAAGGGCGGCTTCACGCGGAAGTAGCCCTCGACGACTCCGTCATGCACCGTGTCGCTGCCCGTCGCCGCCGCGGAGGCGCAGACGATGAGCGACTCTGGTCGGGAGATCTCCGAGAGCCGCGTGCGGTAGAAGCGGCCAAACGCGCTCTCGAAGCCGGGATTGAAGCCACCGGCACCCTCGTCGCCGCCGACGAAGGTGCCGTTCAGGCCAAAGCGCGGATAGAGGCTCGCCCGGTAGAGATAGTCGGGATCGCTCGCGGCCTCGAGGCCGGCGAGGTCCTTGCCCACGCCCGGCTCGACGAGTTCGCCCATCGCGTGCCCGAGGTAGGGGGCGATGCGCCATGGGTAGCGGGCGGCGGCGACGCCGATCGTCTGCTCGGCGATCGCGTTGCCCTGCGCGTCGTACGCGGGAAGGCCGCTCCGGTAGCCGGGCATGATCCGGCCGCCCTGATCGAACGCGTACTCGTTCCACGCGACGAGCAGGCTTCGCGCGGCGGACCGTTCCACCGTCTCGCGAGCCCGATCCCGCACCAGACCCGCCGCGGGCACGAGCACCGCCGCGAGGATCGCGAGGATCGCGATCACCACGAGCAGCTCGACGAGGGTGAAACCTGAGGTGCGGAGCGGACGCATGGGCGGGTGGCGGGGCGGAAAGGGTCCGCGAACGGACGGAATCTGGCAAGCGACGCTCGAACGGACCGCCATCGCCAGGGGACCGAGGATGGTTCGACGCTCGAAGCAGCACGGTTCGCCGAACCCGGCGCCGCGAGTCGGCGAACCCGTGACTCCCGTTCGACGTGCTTCTTGAATCGCGTTTGCCCACTTGCCATGCTGGTTCCCCGCGCCGGCGGAGAACTCCCCATCGGACCCACCTCGATGCCCCAGACCCGATCCTTCGCCCTCGCCGCCGCGATCGCCGGCGCCGCATCGATCAGCGGACTCGCGATCGCGCAGTCGGACCCGATCGTCGCCGAGTTCGAGTCGCCGTCGGCGGACCGCTGGAACTACCCCTTCAATCCGACTCCCGGGACCCGCTGGACGGCGTCGACCTTCGGCAACGAGCCAGGCGCCCCGCTCTTCGACAACCGCGATGGACAGATGATCGTCGCCTTCGACACCGCCTCGGCGGTTCCTTCGGGTCTTGGTGCAGAGCGCTACGAGGTGCTCGCGCTGCGACTCGTCGTCGAGAACGCCGTCGATGGCGCGTGGAACTTCGACCCGACGCCGGATCCCTGGCAGAGCTACCTGCCGCTCGACGATCCGCAATGGATTCCGGACGAGGACGGCGGCGAGGCGATCGAGCTCTTCGGCGTGGGCTTCCGCAACGGCGTCGACGCGTCGTCGTGGCAGGAGAGCACGCCGTTCGGCTTCGGCGATCCGCTCGATCCGTCGATCCGCAGCGCGTTCCCGATCGACTTCGTGGGCGGTGCCGCGATCGACGTCTCCAACAGCGTGCGCGAGCAGTTCGATCCGGCGCCGTGGGCGGTCGGCCAGGCCGAGGGCGTTGCCGCGGGCGATCCGGTGCCGTACGGCGCGGCGGTCGCCTTCGAGGTCGATCTCGCCCGAAGCGCCATCGAGGCGTACGTCGCCGAGGCGCTCGATCGCGGGCGGCTGATCCTCGCGGTCACCTCGCTCGCAAAGGTCGTGCAGCAGGGAAGCACGTTCCCGGCCTTCCACTGCAAGGAGAGCCCGCTCGTGGCGGCGGGCTTCGCGAACGCCGCGCGGCTCGAGGTCGTGGTGCGGATCGCCACCTCGAACCGTCCCGCGGATCTCGACGGCGACGGCTTCGTCGGCGGCGCCGATCTCGCGGTGATACTCTCGCAGTGGGGCGGCGCCGGCAGCGGAGACCTCGACGGCGATGGCGCCGTCGGTGGGGCGGACCTCGCGGTGCTCCTCTCCGACTGGGGATGAACGCCGCGATCGCGTGAAGGACGCATCCTCGCGAGACGGTCTCGCGAAGCGGTCGGTCCACCCGCCGCGGCCGAGCGTTCGGCCCAGGATCCCTGCGACGTCGAGAGGAGAAGGAAACCCATGGCCATCGCCCGAAGTGCTCTCATCGCCGCCGCCTCGCTGGCGGTCGCCGCATCCGCCTCGGGCCAGATCGTCGGATTCCTCGAGGACTTCTCCACGGGCGACGCGAATTGGCGCGGCGACTCGCTCGCGTCGACGCTCGAGTGGAGCGGCAGCGGTGCGCCGGGCGGCGACGCCTTCGTCACGAGCGTCTTCAACCTGAGCGGCACGACCGCGGGCGGCTTTCCCGCGACGGTGATCCGCGCGGCGAGTTCGGTCGGATCCTCCGATGGCGCCTACGTCGGCGACTGGATCACCGCGGGCGTGACCGGCGTCTCCTTCTGGTTCCGCCACGATCTCGCCGAGTCGATCCAGTTGAGCCTGCGGGTCGCGCCGGCGACGAACTTCCCCGGCGGCTCGGCCTACGGCGCGGTCGTCGCGGCGAACGAGTGGACGCAGGTCCACTTCGACCTTTCGCCCTCGAGTTCGCAGTGGGTCTCGTTCTCGGGGACGAGCTGGGCGGCGGTGATGCAGTCGATCGCGAACATCCAGATCGGCTTCCTCGTGCCGGAGTCCTTGGCGGGTCAGGACGTCGTGGGCCGCTTCGACATGACCGACTTCTCGATCGTGCCGGCACCGGCGGCCTTCGCCTTCCTCGCCCTCGGCGGCGCGTTCGCCGCACGTCGCCGACGCTGATCGCGAGCCGTCACTCCGGTCCGGCCGCGGTCGCCCACGGCCGCGCCACGAGCACGGCGCCGACGACCACGAGGGCGAGACCGATGTAGCGCTCGGGATGGGTGCGGATCACCGAGTAGCCCGGGAATCCGAAGTGATCCGCGGCGATCGAGCCGGACGCCTGGCCCGCGACGAAGATCGCCACCATGAGCGCCGCGCCGACCTGCGGCGCCGCGGTGAGCTGCGCCAGGACCAGTGCCGCACCGATCACGCCCGCGAGGTGCGCCCACCACGGGACCTTCCACAGCGTCGCGAGGGGCGCGAAGCCTCGGCCGCCGAAGGCGTGAATGAGCAGCATGATCGGAATCAGCACGCTCACATAGAGCAGGCCGTTCATCAGGCACGCCTGAAGGCGACTCTGGGTGACGCCCGCGGAGACCGCGTTGAGTCCCGCCTGGACCGGCATGAGGAATCCGACCACGAAGACCGAGACGAGCAGGAGGAAGCGCATGAAAGGGTCCCTTCGAAGTGGTGGAGGCCGTGCGGCTGCTCAGCCCTCGTCGGACTCGCGGAGCTTCGCCAGCACCGAGAGGTCCTCGAGCGTGGTGGTGTCCTGAACGCTCTCGCGTCCGGCGGCGATGTCGCGCAGCAGGCGCCGCATGATCTTGCCGCTGCGGGTCTTGGGCAGGGCGTTGGTGAAGCGAATGAGGTCCGGCTTGGCGATCGCGCCGATCTCCTTCGCGACGTGCTCGCGCAGCGCCGCCTTGAGCTCGTCGCTCGCTTCGCCGCCGGGGCCGAGCGTCACGAACGCGGCGATGCCGGTGCCCTTGATCTCGTGGGGCATGCCCACCACCGCGGCTTCGACCACGGCGTCGTGGGAGACGAGTGCACTCTCGACCTCGGCCGTGCCGAGGCGATGCCCGCTCACGTTGATGACGTCGTCGATGCGGCCGAGGATCCAGAAGTACCCGCGATCGTCGCGCTGCGCCGCGTCGCCGGCGGTGTACATCCCACTCACGCGGCTCCAATAGGTCTCGAGGAATCGGGCGCGGTCGCCGTGGACGCCCCGCAGCATGCCCGGCCACGGCTTGCGGATGACGAGCAGCCCGCCCGTTCCGTGCGGCAACTCGTTCCCGTCCTCGTCGACGACCGCGGCGTCGACGCCGAGGGTCGGCAGCGTGCACGATCCCGGCACGGTCGGCGTGGCGCAGGGCTGCGGCGTGATCATGTGGCCGCCGGTCTCGGTCTGCCACCA
>JBMTTG010000192.1:0-5903 GCA_049449095.1 Phycisphaerales bacterium
TCTGGGAACTGCTCGCCGAGCTCGTCGCCGACCGCGGCATCGCGGCGATCGTCGCACGCTTCGCCCGCGAGTCCGCCCTCGTCGCCGCCGCGATCCCCGCCCGCGTTCGCGATCCCGCCGGCGCGATCGACCTCGAGATCCGCTACCTCTTCAACGAACCGCTCGAGAGTCTCTGGAGCATCGGTCCGGCCACGCTGATGCTCGTCCTCATGATCCTGCCGCCGATCCTCACCGCGGTCGGCGTGGTGCGCGAGAAGGAGCGCGGCTCGATCGATGCCCTGCGGGCCTCGCCGCTGCGGCGAAGCGAGTTCGTCCTCGGCAAATGGATGCCGTACTTCCTCGTCGCCACCGCGAACTTCCTCGTGCTGTGGGCGATCGCGGTGGGCGTGTTCGGGGCGCCGTTCCGGGGGAACCCGTGGTTCTTCCTGCTGGCGTCGATCGTGTACGTCGCATGCACCTCGGGGCTCGGCCTGGTGGTGTCGCTGCTCGTGCGATCGCAGATCGCGGCGATCCTCGTGACGATGATCGTGGCGCTCGTGCCGACCATGCTCTACTCGGGCATGATCACCCCGCTCTCCTCGCTCTCGGAGGCGGGTCGGCTGCAGGCGAACCTCCTGCCCGCGACCTACTACAACCGCATCGTCGCGGGCTCCTTTCTCAAGGGCACCGACCCGTCGTCGCAATGGATCGACGTCGCGGGGCTCGCGGCCTACGGCCTGCTCACCTTCGTGGCGGGCATCGCCCTCTTCACCAAGAGGGCCCGGCAATGAGCCGCGCCCTCGACGGGGTCCGCGAAGCACGGGACGCGGCCGGGCAGCTCCTGGTCCTCTGCAGCAAGGAGCTTCGGCAGTTCTTCCGAGATGGCGTGCTCGTCGTCTTCCTGCTCTACGGCTTCTTCGGTTCGGTCTACCTCGCGGCCACCGGCGCGAGCATGGAGCTCGCCAACGCCGCGTTGATCGTCGTCGACCACGACCGAACCCCCGCGAGCCGGGACCTGATCCATCGCTTCCGTCCTCCCCACTTCCGGCTCGTCGGCGCCGCCGAGTCCGACGACGAGGCGATGCGGATGCTCGACCGCGGCGAGGCGGTCGTGCTGCTCACGATTCCGCCGCGGTTCGGCGAGGACCTGTCCGCCGGCCGATCGCCGCCGGTGCAGGTGCTCGTCGACACGAGCCATGCGACGCTCGGCGTGCTGGCCGCGAGCGCCGCCGGCTCGATCGTCGCACGGCACGGCGCCGAGGTCGACGCTCGCTCGAGGCGAGGCGTCGCGGCGCCGCGCGGGGGTGGCGTGATCGACGCGCAGCGCGTGCGCTACAACCCCAATCGCGACGAGGAGCGGTTCCAGGCGATCGACCAGATCCTCAAGATGGCGACGCTCTTCGCGATGCTCCTTCCCGGCGCAGCGCTGGCCCGCGAGCGCGAGCGCGGCACGATCGAGCAGCTGCTGGTCTCGCCGCTCTCGCCGGGGCGGATCCTGCTCTCGAAGATCCTCCCGATGACGCTGCTGGTGACCGTCGCCTCGACCGCCTCGCTGATCGTGGTGGTGCGCGGCTTCCTCGGCATTCCGATCCAGGGCCAGGTCTGGCACTTCGCGCTCGTCATCGCGTCGCTCTCCGCGGCGATGGCGGGGATCGGCATCCTCATCGCAACCGTCGGCCGCACCGTCGCGCAGGTCGGACTGCTCGCGATGCTCGTGCTCAGCCCGCTGATGCTCCTCTCCGGAGCGCATACGCCACCGGAATCGCTTCCGGTCGCCGTCCGGCCGGTCATGTACCTGTCGCCGCTCTACTACTCGATCGATGCGGCGATGGGCGTGGTGCTGCGCGGTGCCGACCTCCGCACGCTGACGCCGCTGATCGGGGCCACGCTGCTGCTGGCGGTCGCGACCTCGGGCCTCGCGCTGGTCCGGTTCCGCGGCGGATTCCGCTGAGCCTGACGAGGGCGGTCAGCCCCACGCGCCGAGGAGCAGCGTGAGGTCCGCCGGCCCCACGACGCCGTCCATGTCGAGGTCCGCCTCGCCGCCGGCGGCGCCCCAGTTCGAGAGCAGCACCGCGAGATCCGCCGCGTCGACGGTGCCGTTGCCGTCGAGATCGCCGAAGACGCAGTCGATCACCGCACGCGACATGATCGCGATGCCGCCCTTCGCCGCGAGCAGCACCGGATCGGCGAACGCCGACGGGACCGGCGCCGGGCCGTAGGGATTGCCCGGCTGCATGCCGCCGCCCCACGCGACCATCGAGCCGTCCTCGCGCACCGCGATCGTCGAGTACGCCGAGCACACCACCCGCGCGACGTTCGTCAGTCCCTTTGGCACGTTGGCCTGACCGCTGGTGGTGCTGCCCCAGCAGACGACGCTGCCATCGGCGCGAACGACGACCGCATGCGAGTTGCCTGCCGCGATCGAGCGTGGCGGCGCATCGAGCATCGGCACGTTCAGGATGCCGTCGGCGTTGCTGCCCCACGCGACGAGGCTGCCGTCCTCGCGCACCGCGATCGAGAAGGAATCGCCCGCGGCGATGCGCACGACCCCCGCGAGCCCCGCCGGCGCGGTGCACTGGCCGCTCGTGTTGCTTCCCCAGCAGACCACGGTGCCGTTGCCGCGCCGCACCACGAAGTGCGAACCGCCGCCGACGATCTCGACCGCATCGGTGATCGACGGCGGATTCAGCGTCGAGGTCGATCCCCACGAGGCGACCGTCCCGTTCTCGAGGATCGCGGCGAAGCCGCCGTGGGTGCCGGCGAGGGCGACCACCGGTCCAAGCCCCGCTGGAACGTTGCCGCTGTTGGCCCACTCGACATCGCCGAAGACCTCCACCACGCCGTCGCCGTCGGCGACCGCGATGCTCCTGTCGGTGCAGGCCACTGCGCGGATCGCGTCGAGTTGCGGCGTGCCGAGACAGGCCTTCAGGCTCTCGCCGAAGGCGACGACCTCGCCCGTCTCGAGCAGCACCACGGTGTGCCCGTCGCCGGCGGCGATGTCGATCGCCGGGGCCGACAGCGTCGGCACGTCCACACCGGTCGAGTTCGCGAAGCCCCACGCCGCGACCGTGCCATCGGCCCGAAGACCAACGAGATGGTTGTCGCCGGCGGCGATCTTCACGAACTGCTGCACCGCAGGCGGCGCAATCGGCCACGAGCCCCACGTGACGACGGTGCCGTTGGACTTCAGCCCGGCACTGAACGCGCCGCCCGCGGCGACCTGCACGAGACCATTCGCGGCGGCGGGCGCATCGCACTGGCCGAACTGGTTCCATCCCCATGCGACGGGCGTGCCGTTGGATCGCAGCGCGAGACTGTGCCGATGCCCGGCCGCCACCTGCACGATGCCGACCGCCGTGGCGGGCACCGTGCACTGACCGAGATCGTTCAGACCCCACGCTGCGACGGTGCCGTTGCTTCGCAAGGCGAGGGTGTGGGCACCGCCCACCGAGATCGCCGTGGCGAGGAGTCCTGCGGGGATGTTCTGCTGGCCGCTCGCATTGCTGCCCCAGGTCACGACGGCACCGGTCGCGCGAAGCGCGGCGCCGTGCCACTGCCCGCATCCGGCGGCGATCGCGTCGGTCATCGCCGGCGGCGTCGCTGCGGCGTAGGTGTAGTTGTCGCCCCAGACCTCGACGCTTCCGTTGGCCCGCACGATGGCGGTGTGCTCGGTGCCCGCGCCGATCGCGACGGGCTCGACGAGCGACGCGGGGTTCGTCGCCCGCAGCCGGCCCCACAGGAAGAGGTCCTCGGCGGAGGCGGACGGCACGTGTACGACGAGGGCCGCCCCGAACAGGGCAGCCAGAGCGGTGAGCGATCGCATGGATCGAAGGTATCCCGGCTTTCGTGCTGATCGACCGCCGAGGGGGAAGTTTGGCCGACGACCTGCGAGACCCGCCGCTTGGCGAACGCGGCGCGGGGGCCGGACCGATCCGGCCGGGCCTCGATCGATTCGCGAATCCTGCAGCCGCCTCGAGGCGACTACCATGCCGGCTTCTCTCGACCATTTCGCTCGCCCGTGAACCTCGCCGACCCCCGATCTTCGTCGTCCGCCTCCGACCACGGTGCCGATTCCTCGGCGCCGCGATGCCCCGTCGTGCATCGGACGATCCCACGTCCGGAAACCACGGCTTGCGTCGCCACCACCGGCTGGATGCCCAAGGACCTGCGCCGCTGGACGATCGCGGGGATCGGCGTGCTCGCGACGGCGCTGGGCATCATCGGCGCGATCCTGCCGGGACTGCCCACCACGATCTTCGTGATCATCGCGGCATGGTGCTTCGCCCGCAGCTGCCCGGTGCTCGAGCAGAAGCTTCTTCGCAACCGACTCTTCGCACCCTCGATGCAGATCATCGACGGCACGCGACCCTTCACCCCCGCGGCCCGCGCCGCGACGGTCGGCTTCATGGCGAGCGGCGGCGCGATCTCGACCGGCTTCCTCGCGTGGACCGGCACCCTGAGCACGCCGATCCTCTGGACGATCGTCGCGAGCGTCCTGATCGGCGCGGTGGTGATCCTTCTCTACAAGCCGACGCCGCGTTCGGGCGGTTGATCGCCATGGTCCGACGGGGCGGCTTGCAGCGCCCGATCCACCATGCCATGGCCGGGGCGACCATCGATTGCATGCGGTCGCCACGACGACGCGCGGTGGCCGTCGCGGCCCGGTGAAGCACGCGGCTTCGCCCACGATCCGACTCTCAGTTGAGGCGTTTACCGGGCGATTGCGCTGGGACGCAGGCCGGGCTTCGAGACTCTGATCCAAGAGTCTTCCTGAGGAGCCCCACCATGCCGGCCATTCCGAGCCTGTCCCGTCTCTGGTCCGCCGACCGACGCCGCGGACTTCCGTCGATCGTCGCACTCGCCGCGAGTCTTGCCGCCGGCGGATTCGTGCACGCCGCCAACGTGCTCTGGGATGGCGGCGGCGACGGCGTCTCCTGGAACGATCCGCTCAACTGGGCAGGCGACGCACTGCCGACCGCGGGTGATGCGGTGGTGGTGACCGGAACGTTCGCGGGGACCACGATCGTCCACAGCAGCGGCAGCACCTCGATCGCGTCGTTCGACGGCTATCGCCTCGTCGTCTCCGGCGGCTCGTTCGCGGTCTCCGGCTCGTGCCTGGTGCGGGCGAGGCTCGAGTACTCGGGCGGCACGTTGCTCGCGACGCCTTCGCTCTACAACGCGACGCTCGTCGGCTCCGGCGGCGTGTCGCCGGTCACCTTCGTCGCCATGGGATCGTCCGCCTTCGAAGGCTCGCTTCGCGCCGGCCAGACGCTTTGGGTGCAAGGCGGTGGATTCGGCACCAGCGCCGCGATGACGTGGGCGAGCGGCGCGGTCAACGACGGCACGATTCTGATGGAGACCGTCTCGAGCAGCTACAGCTGTTCGCTCCATGCCGCCGCGGACTCGACGCTCCTCAACCGCGGCACGATTTCGGTACGACCCGGCACCCTCGGCAATCGCTACCTCTACGGGACCCTCGTCAACGAAGGCACCCTCGAGGTGCTCCCCGACACCGGCCTCTACCACGGCGGCAGCCTCGTCAACACCGGCACCGTCGACGTCCACGCCGACGCGTGGCTCAACCTCTCCAACAGCTACGAGCACTCCGTCCTCCAGACCGCCGGATCGATCGGCGGCGACGGCGCGGTCCTCGTCAACGCCGGCGCCTTCACCATCACCGGCGGATCGATCGACCGCGAGGTCGTCGTCCGCAACGTCCAGATCGATGTCGGTGCCGGCGTCTCCGGCAGCGCCATGATCATCGCCCAGGCAAGTTGCGGCCTGACCCAGAACCTCTCGCCCACCACCACCATCTGGGTGCAGGGCGGTGGCGGCGGACAGAGCGCCACGCTCGTCGCGTCGCCCGACACGGTCAACGACGGCACGATTCTGATGGAGACCGTCTCGAGCAGCTACAGCTGTTC
>JBMTTG010000193.1:0-5831 GCA_049449095.1 Phycisphaerales bacterium
GCCCCCTCCGTCTCGCTCGCTGCGCTCGCGAGCCACCTCCCCCGCGTCGCTTCGCTCCGCCGGGGAGGAGTCGCGTTGTTCGCGCGAGCGTTCAAGTGGCCGTCGGCGTCCGCCGCGCATTCCTGTTGAGCGCGTCGTCCATCCAGTCCATCAAGTCCATTCGGTCCATTCCGGCGCCCCGCCGAGCGAAGCGAGCGATCAGCCTGTGACGTGCTCCGCGGCCGCTCGGCGAATGAGTGCTGCGATCGAGCGCCCCCACGCGGACCAGTTGAGCTCGGCGTGGTGGCGAGCGCAGGCCGCCGTGGCGAGCCGCCGGTAGCGGTCGGGATCGCTCGCCACCGATTCGATCGCCTCCGCAAGGCCCGCGGCGTCGATCGAGACCGGCACCACGGCACCGGTCTCGCCGTCGAGCACCACGAAGGGGAGTCCTCCGACATCGGTGACGATCGCAGGCCGGCCGAAGGAGGCCGACTCGATCGGCGCAATGCCGTAGGCCTCGCCAAGCGAGGGCTGCAGGCAGAGATGGCTCTCCGCCAGCGCCGCGCGATGCTTGGCCAGATCGCGAGGGTTCCGCGGATCGAGTGCCCCGAGGAAGCGGATCCAGCGCTCGTTCGCACGGGAACGGGGTCTCGGTCCGATGACCGACAGCGTCGCGTTCCAGCCGCGAGCGCGCAACGCACGCGTGGCCTCGATCGCAAGCGGCACGCGCTTGCGCTCGGGGTCGAAGGCGGTGATCGTCAGGCGAAGATCCGATCGGCAGGGTGGTTCGGTCGGAGGCGGATTCGGCGAGCGGTCGAGCGGCGTCAGATTCGCCCCGAAAGGCACGAGGGAAGCGCGATCCGGAGGCACCCCGTAGCGCGCGATCGCGCTTTCAAAAGTTGCCGGACAGGCGAAGGCCGCGAACCGGATCTTCGAGAGGGCGAGGCGCTCGATGCGGTCCGTGCACGCGGCGTACCGCGCTCCGAATCGGGCGTAGCGGGGGTACGTCCCGGAGATGACCTCCGCGGTCGCGTCGCTGGTGTAGACGATCGGCAGGTCCGTCTCGAGGAAGGCGAGCGGCGAACTGATGCAGTTTCCGAAGAGGACCTCGGGGCGATGCCGTTCGATCGCCGTCGCGAGCCGTGCGGCGCGGCGGCGACAGGCTTGCTCGAAGCGGCGCTCCATCTCGTCTGGTCGCGTGTGCCAGCGGGTCGTCTCGTCGGCACCAAGACGTGCCTGCACCGATGCCACGCGGCGAGCGGCGAACCGAATCGATCCGCCGAGGAGTCCCCGTCGAAGGTGGAGATCGCCTTCGAGCCGCCCGAGGTCGACGACCTCGAGGCCTTCCGCCTCGAGGGCCCGCTTCATGGCGTGCGGCATGCCCGAGAGCGACCTCGGATCGTCCGGGTCGAGCAGACTGATGAAGCCGACCCGCACCGGGCGAGGCGAAGCGTCAATCGCGCGATTCGCGAGCGTCATGGGATCGACTTTCGCATGGCGCACAGGGCGGGACGACCGCGGCTCCGAGGGAATGGACCAGCGCGTACGACCCGCGAGGGAGGATCGATCGACAGAATCGTCGGGACGGATCCGACGATTGGGCGTGTTTGCCGTTGCGGTCTCGAAACGGGGCTTGATCCGCGCGCGGAGCCCGGGCCTCCATTCGACGTGGCTATCGGACGACCATGATTGCGTGACGCCCTGATCTCGATGGCGGCAACGTGCGGCGTCGCAGGACGACCGTCCCCCGAAGATGCGGCGGGCCGGCGACTTGATCCGATCACCGACGCATCGATGAGCGAGCATCCATCGCCTGAGGCATCTTCGGGATCGTCCGAGGCGTCGAGGGCGCCGCGGCGGGTGGGACTGCTCGACCAAGGCGATCGAACGTGGTTTGCGGGCGTGAATCACCTTCACACCCTCGCGCGATCGATCGATCTCGTACCGGAAGGTCCGAGCTGGACCTTGCTTCATCGCGGTGGCGAAACGGCGCCGATGCACGAGGCGTTTCTCGAGCGCCTCGCGAGGAGCCGGACTCGGGGCTCGTCCGCTCGCTTCGATGGATGGTCCCGACCGTCCCTGCGATCTCGTCTCGGGGCCTTGCGGCGAGGAAGGATCGCCCGGGGACTTTCCGCCCAGATCGCTCGACTTCGGATCGACGCCCTGTATCCGCTGCACTTCGCCCCGCCGTGGGAGCTGCCCGTGCCATGGGCTGCCTGGATTCCCGACTTCCAGCACTGCGTGCTGCCGCAGCACTTCAGCGACGAGGAGCGGGCCGCGCGGGATCGCCGCTTCATCGACATGCTCGAGCGGGCGCCGCTGACGGTCGTCAGCAGCGAGGCTTCGAAGCAGGACGGCATCAGGGCCTACGGTGAGATCGCCCGAAGTCTCGAGGTGCTTCCCTTCGCCTCGCTCAACGATGCGCTCTGGAGCGCCGACGATCAGACGGCGGCCCTCGATCGGCTCGGGGTGCCGAAGCGCTTTCTGCTCTTTCCGTCGCAGGCTTGGCCGCACAAGGGTCATGCCACGCTGGCCGCGGCGCTCGCGAAGGTGCCCGAGGCGAGGCTCGTGACCACCGGGTTTCGTCCTGATGATCGGCGGCTCGGTGCGAAGGCTCGCGAGGCGTTCGAGTCGGCGAAGGTCGCCGATCGCGTCGCGATGCTCGGCTTGATCCCGCGCGGGGATCTGGCGGCGCTTCTTCGCGGTGCCGCCGCGATCGTCCAACCCTCGACCTTCGAAGGGTGGAGCTACCTCGTCGAGGATGCGATCGCCGCGGGGCGGCCGCTCGTGCTCAGCGATCTTCCGGTGCATCGAGAGCAGCGGCCCGAGACGTGCGTGCCGGTCGAGTGGTTCGAGCCGGGCTCGGTCGACGGTCTCGCCGAGGCGATCGCGAGGTCCTGGCATGCGAAGACGCCGCGGCATGATCCGCAGCAGGAGGCGCAAGGCCGGGCGAACGCCGAGTGGCGTGGTCGGGCCTGCGGCGAGAAGTTGGTGCGGATCCTCGGGGCTGCATCCGCGCGCAGCTCGTCCAATCCATCGGGCATCCGCTCGGAGGGACTGGCTCCATGAGCTCGCCAGGATCGCTCTCGGTGGTGACGACCGTCCGCAACGCCATTCCGTTCATCGACGGACTTGTCGATGCGGTGCCGCCGCCTCTTCGATCCCGAGTGCGTCATGTGATCGCGGATGGCGGATCCGATGACGGAACCTACGAGCGGCTTCGCGTGTGCGCTGCACGTGAACCGCATCTGGTGGTGCTCGAGCCGAAGCATGACTCCATCGCGGAGGGGCTGAATCGGGCGATCGGTGCAGTCGACTCGAGCCACATCGTGATCCTCAACGCCGACGACGGCTTCGAGCCGGGCGGCCTCGAGGCGCTGCTGCGGGCGATCGAGGCGCCTTCGCCGCCTTCGCTCGTGATTGGCGGCCTGCGGGTGCTGGATGAGCGGGGCGAGACGTTCCGCATCCAGCGGGTGCGTCGAATGAGGATCGGCGACATCATTCTCGGCCGCGACTATCCCTGGAATCCCGCATGCCTGGCCTATGCGAGGTCGCTTCATCTGCGGATCGGCGACTACGACGAACGCGAACCGCTCTTCGATCTCGCATGGTGGCTGCGTCTGTCTCTGGTGGCGCGGCCCACGCTGATCGAGCAGGTGGTCGGATGCTTCAACATGCAGCCGCAGAGCCTGACGGTGCGTCGCATCGCCTCCGGTGAACTGGAGGGGATGATCGAGGATCTCTTTGCCCGCTTCGAGGCAAGGCTGCCGATCGCCACCCGCCTCGGACTTTCGTGCCGCCGCGTCCTTCGGAGATGGCGACGACGCCAACGGCCATGATCCGTTCGGTCGAACCTCAGGCCCGAACGGCTTCGAGGATCGTGGCGGGCTCCCAGGCGCCCTCGCCGCGGCGGCTGCGGTCGAGGTCGAAGCGCTCCCAGCCCTCGATGGCGGAGCAATCCCAGGAGGCGCGTCGCACGTCTCGGAAACCCGCCTCGCGAAGCAGGTCGCCCGCCGATTCGGCGTCCCACATCCACTCATGGGTCTCGAACGTCTCGCGGGGATCGGTCGTGCGCTGGGCCTTCAGCGCCGCCAGCGTCCGGCCAGGTGCCGAAAGGAAGCGAAGCAGCCGTCTCGGCGAACGCAGCAGCCCGATCCACTGTCGAAGCGCCGTCGGAGGCGGACGGTCGATGGCGGGGGTGCCTGCGAACACCTCGACGACATCGCCGAACCGCAAGGCGAGGTCGTCGCGATCGAATCGACCCTCGAGCATGAGCTCTCGCATTCGGCCGCCCGACTTGGTTCGGACCATCGGATCGAAGAGCTCCGCGTTCCTCCACTCGTGTCGCACGAGATTGGCCTCGCTCGGTTCGGCAAGCGCTGCCTCATAGGCGGCGAGATACGCGCGCCCGAGCTCCTCGAGATCGGGAAAGGAGAGCCGCAGCACCGCGCCGGGCGCCAGCACGCGAGCCAGTTCGTGCACGAAGCGGTCGGCATCCTCGGGGCAGAGATGCTCGATCACCCGCTGCACGCAGGCGGCGTCGAACACGGAGTCGGCGAAGGGGAGCGGTCGTCGAAGATCGAGGTGATGCGCGCCCGACGGCGCCGTCGGCCAGTGGGAGAATCGCACACACGTCCACTCGCGCAATCGCTCCGCACGCTCTCCGAAGTACGGATCCCCGCATCGCCACAGGTGGAGACGACGCCGTCCATCTCGGCCGACGATCGGGTCGATCGGCGTCATGGACGCCTCCCCTCGGCGATCGCGGATCGCTCGATGTCGATGGCGGTGCGCGGGCAGCGGTCGAAGTCGTCCCATCCCGGAAGCCTGGACGAGCCGGCCTCGGAGCGGGTCGCCTCGACGAAGCCGGCCGCGGCGAGCTCACGCACGAGCGACACCTCGTCCCAGTTGGTGATCTCGAGCTCGCGGGTCTCTCGGCAATCACGGGACCACCACGGCCGGTGTCGTCGGCGCGACAGCAGCCGTCGCATCTTCCCGATGGCCGCTCGAAGCGCCGATCGGGAGGAGGATCCGGAACGGGGCGCCGGACTCGACATGCCCTTGGCGACGTCGAGCAGCCATGGTCCGGTGAGGCCGTGGGTCCGCAACGCGAGATCGCGATCGACGCAGGCCGTCCGGAGCAGCTCGAGCATCCGACCACCGCTGCGTCGTCGGACGCGCTGGTCGAGCAGCAGCACCCGCGTGAACTCGAGCTGGACTCGAAGTTGCCGATCGTCGGGACGAAGCCGCACGGCCTCGAGGCACTCGAGATAGGCGCGGAGATGTCCGATGACGTCTGGCGTCGAGACCCTCAGCCATCCGCCCGGACGCAGCACGCGGCGGCATTCGGCCAGGAATCGCCGCGCTTCGTAGAGATCGAGGTGCTCGAGCACGTGGTACGCGTAGAGGGCGTCGAAGGAACCTGTCTCGAACGGCAGGGGCTCGAGCAGGTCGACGCGTTCCGCCTCTGCGTCGATCGGGATGAAGTCCGGACGCCACTGCAGCAGCCGCACCGATGCAAGCCGGTGTCGGTTCAGATCGAGCCAGACGCCGCCATCGCGATAGACGATCAGTGTCGAAGGCGGTGGCGACATTCAGGGTAAATCGACCAGTTTGCCCGGCGGGTCCAATCCCCCCCTGGTCGACCAGGGCCGTTGGGGCTCCGAGGAGACCAACTCGAAGCGTGGTCTGGCGCGGACGACCGCCCGGCACCTCCGATGTGGCGCCGGCGTCCATCGCCGTTCAGGCGCTCCGCATCGCCCGCTCGATCTCGGCGACGGTCTTCGGGATCGACGCCGTGAGGTTGCGCGGGCCCTTCGCGGTCACCTCGATGTCGTCCTCGATGCGGATGC
>JBMTTG010000194.1:0-5826 GCA_049449095.1 Phycisphaerales bacterium
GCCTTCCGGGACTTCGAGGCGTACGGCCCGGCTGTCGCCGAGCACCCGGAGCGATGCGACCCGCCGATCCTGGCGACGCTCTACACCCTCGATCGATCCGGCCAGACCGAGACGAGTTCCTGGATCGGGGCCGATCTGCGAGTGACCGCGCAGTTCCAGCCGGTTCCAGTGTCAAGCGTCGTCTCCTGCCGGCTGGAACTCGCGGGTCCCGATGGGACCTTTCGTGAAGTGGCTCGCGCCGGCGTCGACCCCGATTCCTTCACCGCGACCTTCGCGACCCGCGGAGTGATCTTCTCGCCAAACGAGCCGCGGAGGTTCCGAGTGGTCGGGGAGCTGGTCGACTCGGACGGCGTCCTGCTGCCCTTCGAGCGCGAGGGCCTGCTGCGACCCGAGCCCGGGCCCGATCGAGCATCTCGACTGGCGCTCTTGACCTGCATCAAGCACTGGACCGGCGGCGACGGCTGGAACGCCTCGAGCATCTGGTACCCGCACGAGGACCTCGTCGCGAAGCTCGAGTCGCTCGATCCCGATCTGCTCTGCTTCGCGGGCGACCAGCTCTACGAGGGCGACCTGACGCCCGCGGAGCGCGATCCGCTCGACTATCACACGAAGTGGCAGCGGTTCCTGCGGACCTTCGGGGACCTGCTGCGTGATCGTCCCTGCGTGCTCGTCACCGACGATCACGACGTCTATCACGGCAACCTGTGGGGCGCCGGCGGCATCGAGGCGAAACCGCGCGATGGGCTGACGGCGCAGGATGCGGGCGGTTACAAGATGCCGCCGGCGTGGGTGAACATGGTGCATCGCACGCAGACCTCACATCTGCCGCCCACCGTGATCGAGGGCCCCATCGGCGACGGGATCGAGCCCTACACCACGCGGCTCGTCTGGGGGCCGTTCGACCTGGCCATCCTTGCCGATCGGATGTGGAAGGACTCCGCGAGCGTGAAGGTGCCCGACGGCGCCGTGCGCAACGGATTCTTCACCGCGGAGGGATTCGATCCGCGCACGTCCGACGTCGAGGATGCGGCGCTTCTCGGCGAGGCGCAAGAGGTGTTTCTCGCCGCGTGGGCGGCGGATCGCAGGGCCGACGCGCCCCGCCGCCTTGTGCTCTCGCAGAGTCCTTTCGTCGGCGTCCACACTCTTCCGGAGGGGAAGACCGATGCCGTGGTGCCCTCGCTGGAGGTGCTTGATCTCGAGCATGGCGATTGGCCGACCGACGACGTCCCCGCGGCGGACACCGACACGCATGGTTGGCCGAAGCCCGCGCGAGACCGGGCGGTCGGACTGCTCGCCCAAGGCGACGCCCTGCACCTCGCGGGCGATCAGCACCTCGCCTCGCTCGTCCAATACGGACTCGACGGCTACCGCGACGGGCCGTGGGTGCTGACCGCGCCCGCGATCGCGAACACCTGGCCGCGGCGTTGGATGCCCCGGGATCCGGGCAAGGATCTTGATCCGGGCATGCCGCGCGGCGGGGGCGACTTCGAAGACGCCTTCGGCAACCGACTCACCGTGTGGCGAGTCGCGAACCCGCAGCGACGCGGGATCGAGCCGTCGCGGCTCCATGACTTGGCGCCGGGATTCGCAGTGATCGAGTTCGATCCGCTCGGCGGCACCACCGCCGTCTCGGCCGAGTCGCGGATCGCCGGCGACCCGCCCTACTTCCAGTTCACGCTTCCGGGATCGGTCGGGACCGCCACCCCCTAGAGACGACGCCCGCCCGCGTTCGCAGGCGAGCGGGCGTCGTGGCGAGGAGTCCGCGGCTCGCCCGTCGCGCGGGCGAACGCACCGGTCGCTCGACGTTCAGCAGTTCTTCACCGCCCGCCGGATCGCGTCGAACTTGATCTGCTTGCGAGGGTCGTTCGAGACCCAGCGATAGGCGACGTTGCCGGCGGCGTCGACCACGAAGGCGGCTCGCTTCGAGACGCCCTTCATCCCGAAGAGGTCCCGATGCAGCGCGCCGTAGGCCCTCGAGACGGTCTTGTTGAAGTCCGACAGGATCGGGAACGGGATGTTCTCGAGCTCGCGGAACTTCTTCACGACGAACGGGCTGTCGACGGAGATGCCGTAGACGTCGCATCCCAACTCCGCCCACTTTGCCCAGTTGTCCCGGAACGTGCAGAACTCCTCGGTGCACACGGGACTGAAGGCGAGCGGGAAGAAGAGGATGACGGCCTTGCGCTTCCCGAAGACCTCGGCCAGGTCGACCTCATGACCGGGGGCGTCGGCGAGCTTGATCGGGGGAGCGGGTTCACCCTTGCGTGCGGGCATGGCTGGGTCCTTGGAGAGGTGTCGAGTGCGCGGGCACGGGATCGTTGGAGGTCACCGACCGGGAACCTCCGAGCCGACGGATGGGCCCCGGCCGGAGTCGAGGCCCAACCACGGGCGAGTCTCGGAGGTCAAACGGAAGGTCGCGGGCATGGGGCCCGAGGATTCTCGGGCGACGGGTCGGGGAGTCAGGGTAACCCAACCCGATCCCCCGGTCGTCGGTGACGCGCGGTCGATCGAGACTTCTCCGTCTTGACCAAAGCGTTTGCGTTTCATGGACGAAGTTGCCCCCTTCGGATTGGCAAGGGCAGGTCGCGAGTTATTCTCGACAAGCCGCTGCCTGAGAGGCGGAATCGAGTGAGGGGGCGCAGAAGGGGCGCCTCGGATGCCCGGCCGGCAGCCGAGCGGCACCCCGTTGATCCGAACGGTCGGGTCGAGGACGCTTCCATCTCGTGGCAAGGCGTGCAAGGAGAACGTTCGATGGCATCACGCTTCGGATTCACCGGTGGACGATGGCTCTTGGGGGCGGCCTTCGGGCTCCTCGCCCCGCTCGCGATGAACGCCTCGAGCCTCGCCCAGTGCGAGTTCGAGACGTGCGGCACGGGCGGCGACTGCTTCGAGGTCAACCTGGAGCCCGGCTGCAGCGATGCGGCCTGCTGCTGCACGGTCTGCGAGTTCAACCCCTTCTGCTGCGAGGTGGAATGGGACGCGGGCTGCGTCGATGACGCCAACGCCCTCTGCGGCGGTGGCGGTGGCGGCTGCGGCGATCCCTCTTCGGGAGACTGCTGCATCGCCAACGGCACGCCCGGCTGCGACGATCTCGCCTGCTGCACCGTGGTGTGCGCCGCGGATGCCTTCTGCTGCGACGTCGAGTGGGACGCCATCTGCGCCGACGCGGCGGCTGGCCTCTGCGCCGTCTGCGGTGCGGCGCCCTGCCCCGCGGGCGACTGTTCGGGCGACGAGGACTACAACGAGGACGAAGCCTGCGGCAGCGACATCAACGGCGGCTGCAACTCGGCTCCTCCGGTCTACAGCGAACTCGGCACCATCGCCGTCGGCGAGAGCGTGACCATCTGCGGCAACACCTGGGCCGCCGGCGGCACGCGTGACACCGACTGGTACCGCTTCACCATCACCGAGAACGCCCAGGTCACCTGGGAACTCAATGGCGGCGGCGTCGAGAAGGGTGCTCCCGGCGCCCCGACCGTGGCCTTTCTGATCAACGGATCCTGCCCGGCCTTCGTGATCGAGGCGGGCGCCGGTTCGTGCCCGACCACCGTCACCTCCGCCTGCCTGTTGCCCGGCGACTACGTCGTCTTCGCGGGCCTCAGCGTCTTCGACGGCTTCGCCTGCCCGGGCGTCTCCTACACCGGCACGCTGACCATCGCCCCGGCGATCGAGAGCGAGTGCCCGAATCCGCCCGAGAACAACACCTGCGAGGACGCGATCGAGGTCAACGAGGGCGAGACGTTCTTCGACAACATCGACGCGACCACCAACGGCCCGGCGCTCTCGGCGGCGTGTGCGAGCTTCGGCAGCGCCCAGATCTTCAACGATGTCTGGTTCCGCTACACCGCCACCTGCGACGCGACCATGACCGTCAGCACCTGCGACACGGTCGACTTCGACTCGCGCATCGCGATCTACGCGGAGAACTGCCCCGAGCTCGAGGGCGAGGAGATCGCCTGCAACGACGACGGCCAGGGATGCACCGGCTTCACGTCGCGCGTGACCTTCGACGCGTTCAAGGGCATCACCTACATCATCCGCATCGGCTCCTTCGGCGCGGCCCAGTTCGGCAGCGGCTCGTTCCTGCTCTGCGGCTGCGACGTGGAGTGCCCGGCGGCGCCCGCCTGCGGCAATCCCGACGCCGGCGACTGCGATGTGGCGAACGGCACGCCGTTCTGCAGCGACCTGGAGTGCTGCGAACTCGTCTGCGGCGGCGACGCCTTCTGCTGCGATGTGCAGTGGGATCAGATCTGCGCGGACACCGCCGCGGCGCTCTGCTATGCCGAGCCCTGCGACGCCGCTCAGAACTGCCCGCCCGACGCGATCTCCGAGGGTGAGCCCTGCGGCGAGGATCTCAACGGTGGCTGCAACAGCGGCGACCCCGGACCGACCACGGCCATCTCGGTCGGCGACACGGTCTGCGGCACCTTCTGGGCCGACGGCGACACCCGCGACACCGACTGGTACGAGTTCACCGTCGAGGTCGACAGCGACGTCACCTGGACCGTCAACAGCGACATCGGTGCGGTGGTCTTCCTGATCACCGCCTCGTGCCCGCCCGGCATCATCGCGACCGGCGATGGCGGCACCTGCCCCACCACCGTCACGAGCTGCCTCCCGGCCGGCACCTACCGGGCCTTCGCGGCCCTGCCGGTGTTCGGCGGGGTCCCCTGCTTCGACGCGAGCGGCAACCCGAACCCGAAGACCAACTACGTCGCGACGCTGACCGCGAAGCCGACCGACCAGTGCGGTCTCGACAACGACCAGTGCACCGGCGCGATCGAAGTCCAGTCGGGCGACACGCCCTTCTCGACCGTCGGCTCGTTCACCGATGGCCCGGCCCTGCCCGCGGAGTGCGAGAGCTTCGGCAGCACCACCATCTACAACGACATCTGGTTCAAGTGGGTGGCCGACGAGACCGGTGAAGTCGCGGTCTACACCTGCAATCAGGCTTCGTTCGACACCCGCCTCGCGGCGTACGTCGGCGACTGCGACAACCTCGAGATCGTCGGATGCAACGACGACTTCACCGGCTGTGCAGGATTCACCTCGCGCATGGACCTGCTCGTCGAGCAGGGCGTCACCTACTACATCCGCGTCGGCGCCTACGGCGCGACCGGACAGGGCGACGGCGTCCTCACCATCGGCGCCGGTGGCTCCTCCACCCCCGAGAACGACGAGTGCACCGGAGCCATCGAGCTGTTCGACGGCGTCAACGGCGTCAACAACTTCAACGCCACCCAGAGCGCCATCCAGCCGCCCGCCGACCAGTGCACCTTCTTCGGCAGCGCGTTGGTCCGCAACGACGTGTGGTACTCCTACACGCCGACCTGCGACGGCACGGTGACCCTGTCGCTGTGCGCCGCCGAGGGCGGATCGGCGACCTTCGACACGAAGCTCGCCGTCTGGACCGGCCCCGACTGCGACACCCTCGAGATCGTCGCCTGCAACGACGACACCTGCGGCCTGCAGAGCCAGGTCACCTTCGAGGCGGTCTGCGGCCAGGGCTACTACATCCAGTTCGGCGCCTACGGCACCACCGGCTTCGGATCGGGCAACCTCTCGATCGGATGCGCGGGCGGTGATCCCTGCGGCGACCCGGGCATCCCGGGCGACCTGAACGGCGACGGCATCGTGAATGCCGCCGACCTCAACATCCTTCTCGCGGCGTGGGGCACCGACAGCCCGATCGCCGACATCAACGAGGACGGCATCGTGAACGCCGCCGACCTCAACATCCTCCTCGCGAACTGGACCGTCTGATCCGGCGCGAAGCGATGCGTTGAATCGATCCCACGCCCCCCGGGCTTCGGCCCGGGGGGCTTT
>JBMTTG010000195.1:0-5802 GCA_049449095.1 Phycisphaerales bacterium
GGGGGCCGCGGAAGGTCTCGAACTCGGGACGAGGCTCAGCCCTTGGTGAGCACCGCGTCCTTGAGGCGGTCGGGCATGATGCGGTACTCGAGCGGCTCCATGGTGCTCGTCGCGCGGCCCTGGGTCATGCTGCGGAGCGTCGTCGTGTAGCCGAAGAGCTCCGAGAGCGGCACTTCCGCCGAGATGATGCGGACGTTGCCGCGCATCTCGGAGTCGTTGATCTGGCCGCGGCGGCTCGCGATGTCGCCCGAGACGTTTCCGAAGAACTCGTCGGGGGTGGTCACGGTGAGCTTCATGATCGGCTCGAGGAGGGCGAGACCCGCCTTGGTGCACGCCTGACGGAACGCCAGGGCGCCCGCCTGCTCGAAGGCCACCTGGCTCGAGTCGACGTCGTGGTAGGAGCCGAAGACCAGCTCGACCTTGACGTTGATCATCGGGTAGCCGCCGAGCACGCCGCTCGCGGCGGCCTGCCGCGCGCCGTACTCGACCGAGGGGATGAACTCGCGGGGGATGACGCCGCCGGAGATCTTGTCGACGAAGACCACGCCATCGACCATCTTGAGCCCATCCGCCTCCGCCTGCTCCTTGGTGCAGGGGGAGACGCTGACCACCGCGTCGCCGTACTGACCGCGACCGCCGGTCTGCTTCTTGAAGAGACCGCGGACGTCGTTGGCGGCGCCGGAGATCGTCTCGCGGTAGCTGACCCGCGGCTTGCCGACGGTGACGTTGATCTTCATGTCGCGGATGAGCTTGTTCTTGATGATCTCGAGGTGCAGCTCGCCCATGCCCGCGATGATCGTCTCGCCCGTCTCATCGTTGTAGTTCGAGCGGAACGAGGGGTCCTCGCGGCGGATCGTGGTGAGCGCCTCGCCGAGCTTCTTCTTGTCGTCGGCGGTGTTGGGCTCGATCGACATCGAGATGACCGGCTCGGGGAAGTCCATCTTCTCGAGGATGATCGGGTTGTCGGGATCGCAGAGCGTGTCGCCGGTGATCGAGTTCTTGGGGCCGATCACCGCGACGATCTGGCCGGCGGCGACGCTCTCGAGCGCCTCGCGGTCCTTCGCGTGCATCTCGAAGATGCGGGAGACGATCTCGCGCTTGTTGTTGCCGGGGTTGAGCACGCGTCCGCCCTTCTCGAGGGTGCCCGAGTAGACGCGGATGTAGGTGAGGTCGCCGTGGGAGTCGGAGACCACCTTGAAGACGAGCCCCGAGAAGGGCGCCGACGGATCGTGCGGACGGGTGAGCTTGTTCTCGCTGTCGCGGGGATCGACGCCGTCGACCGCGGGGACCTCGGTCGGGTTCGGCAGGTAGTCGATGACGCCGTCGAGGACCCGCTGCACGCCGACGTACTTGAGGGCGGAGCCGCAGAAGACCGGGAAGCACTCGCGGGTGAGGGTGCCCTTGCGGAGAGCGGCCTTGATCTCCTCGATCGTGATCGAGTCGGGGTTCTCGAGGTACTTCTCCATGAGGGTGTCGTCGAGCTCGGAGGCCTTCTCGACGAGGTCGGCCCGCCAGAGCTCCGCCATGTCCTTCATGGAATCGGGGATGTCCCGCTCCTCGACCTTGGAGCCGAGTTCGGTCGAGTCGAAGTAGAACGCCCGCATGCCGAGCAGGTCGATCAGGCCCTCGAAGGTGTCGGCCTGGCCGATCGGGATCTGCACCGCGATGGCGTTCGCGCCGAGCCGCTCGCGGATCGACTTGAAGCTGAACTCGAAGTCCGCCCCGAGCTTGTCCATCTTGTTGACGAGGCAGATGCGGGGGACGCGGTAGCGGTCGGCCTGCCGCCAGACCGTCTCCGACTGCGCCTCCACGCCTTCCTTGCCGTCGAACACCGCGACCGCGCCGTCGAGCACGCGGAGCGACCGCTCGACCTCGATGGTGAAGTCGACGTGGCCGGGCGTGTCGATCAGGTTGATCTTGTAGGTCTTGCCCTTGTGCTCCCAGGGGCAGGTCGTCGCGGCGGACTGGATGGTGATGCCGCGCTCCTGCTCCTCCTGGAGGAAGTCCATGGTCGCGGTGCCTTCATGCACCTCGCCCATCTTGTAGTTCTTGCCGGTGTAGTAGAGGATCCGTTCGGTGACGGTCGTCTTGCCGGCGTCGATGTGGGCGCAGATGCCGATGTTGCGGACGAAGTTCAGGTCGGTCGACATGGTCGGTCTCGGGTCTGGGGTCCGGGATCGCCCGGACGAGTCTGGGGAAGTGTTCTGGAAGCACCGGGACCGCGGAGGTCCCTCGGAGTGGGCGTGGGGAACGCCGACGAAGGTGATGAAGATCGGCTCTTCCGGGGTCCGACTCGCGTCGGGCGGATGAACGATCGGTGAAGAGGGGTAGCGTGGCCCCGTCGGCGCCGTGAAGGCGGGTCGGCCGCTACGAGTCGGGGTCGGCGTCGTCGTCGCCGACAGCGTTCTCGGTCGCCGAGACGTCGGGCGACGAGGGAGGCGCGGGGAGGTTGGCGGCGTCGGACGGCATGGGCGGGCGCGGCGGAATCCGCAAAAAACGAGCGAAGCCCGGTAGGGTAACGGTCGCCCCCCTCGAGTCAAGACTTCGCCCCGAGGTCAGGCCATCCGGACGAGGTCCTCGCGGCGGAGGCCGCGGCTCCGCAGGGTCGGGCCGATCTCCGAGAGCCACCGCCGGGCGTCCTGGACGTACCCCGCGGTCGGCTTCACCTCGGGCGAGATCGCCGCGAAGTAGCGGTTGAAGCGGGCCATCAGCAGTTCGCGGGTGAACTTGGCCGCCATCGAGGCGAGCGCGGTCGGGAAGTGGCGGGTCTCGCACTCGGTCTCGAAGCTCAGGGTGATCGACGACCCCGCCCGCTCGAGCCGGTACCGGCTCACCCGCTCGGTCTGCCCGAGCACCGTGAGCTCGATCCCCGGGAAGGCCCGCAGGAGCGGCTCGACGTAGTCGTTCCGGCCCCCGTGGCGATCGATCATCACGCGGGGATGGTCCTCGGGATGGGCTTGCCAGAGCCGGTCGACGAGCCGCATCGCGGCGACGAAGTTGACGTGGGCCTTGCCCGCGGTCGCGCAGAGCCGGTTGAAGCGCTCCTCGTCGATCGCCTCGACCATCGGCGGGAGCATCTCGATGCCGGCGGCCCGCATCGCCCGCCGCACCTTCGCGGCCTCGATGCCGATCCGGTCCGCGGTGGTCGCGAGCGGCAGCGGCGAGGCCGTGCGGTACCACGGCTTCGACTGGAGCCTCGCGAGGTCGAGTCCCCAGCGGGTCAGCAGCGCCTCGTCGTCGGGGATCGAGGCGTCCTCGGCGCCGGCGAGGGTGAACGCGAGCACGCCGCGCTCGAGATGGCGCAGCGGATGGCTCTTGCCGGAGTTGGCGGTCTTGAGCTTCTTGCTGTCGGCCACCGCGATCCGCTTCTTGGAGTCCGCCGGCGATCGGCAGACGACCGACGCGAGCGACTTCCAGAGCTCGGGCGGCCCCTCCGCAGCCTCGCCCTCGGCGAGGCGGAAGGCGAAGGCGCCGACGCAGAGCGGACCGAGCATCGGCCCGTACCCCGCTTCATCGATCCCCGCGTAGAGCAGCATGCGCGGCAAGGTAGCCGCGGGCGAGGCGGTGTGGCGTCCGGAGGCCCGGGCGTAGACTCGAATCGTGCCCGACGCCCCGCCAGAACCTCGATCGAAGGTGCTCCTCGCCATGAGCGGCGGGGTCGACTCCTCCGTCGCGGCGGCGCTTCTTCAGGACGCGGGCCACGAGGTGGTCGGCTGCTTCATGCGCCTCGGCGATCCGGAGGAGCCCGAGGGACTCGTCGCGGACGAGACCGCTCCGTCGGCGGCGTGCGATGAGGGTGGATGCGCCACCGGAGGCCGCCGCCGCAAGCAGGGGTGCTGCTCGGTGAACGACGCGGCGGACGCGCGGATCGTCGCGGCGCGGCTCGGCGTTCCGCTCTACGTGATGAACTTCCGCCGCGACTTCGGCCGCGTGATCGACTACTTCGTCGGCGAGTACAACGCCGGCCGCACCCCGAACCCCTGCGTCCGCTGCAACGACTGGCTCAAGTTCGGCCGTCTGCACGAGCATGCCGAAGCGCTCGGATGCACGCATGTCGCGAGCGGCCACTACGCGCGGATCGGGCGCGACGCCGACGGCCATGCCACGCTTCGCCGCGGACTCGATGCGGCGAAGGACCAGACCTACGCGCTCTTCGGGATCCGTCGGGATCGCCTGGGCCGCACGCTCTTCCCGATCGGCGAACTGCACAAGCCCGAGGTGCGGCGGATCGCGGAGCGGCGTGGGCTCCCCGTGTTCGACAAGCCCGACTCGCAGGAGATCTGCTTCGTGCCCGATCACGACTACGCGGGCCTCGTGGCGCGACGGTCGCCCGAATCGGTCGCGCCCGGGCGCATCCTCGACGACGCGGGACGCGTGCTGGGCGAGCACCCCGGGCATCAGCACTTCACGATCGGGCAGCGGCGCCGGCTCGGCGTGGCGTCGTCGATCCCGCTCTACGTCCTCGCGAAGGATCCACGTTCGAACGAGATCGTGGTGGGTCCGAAGGAGCGGCTTCGCTGCGGCGGGGCGCTGGCGGCCGACGTGAACTGGCTCGCGGGCGATCCGCCTGCGGAATGGCGGCGCTGCACGGCGCAGTGGCGCCTGCACGGCGAGACCGCGTCGGCACAGGTCCGCGTGATCGATCGCGAGGGACGTCCGGCGATCGAGGTCCGCTTCGACGAGCCGCAGGAGATGCTCGCGCCGGGGCAGGCGATCGTCTGCTACGACGAAGACGTCGTGCTCGGCGGCGCTTGGATCGACGAGGCGATCCCGGACTGAACGCTCAGGGCGTCGCGGCTTCGGCGGACGCGATCCACTCCGCGGGCAGGCCCGTGTAGAGCGCCGCGGTGTAGAGCACGAAGCAGGTGAGCAGCAGCGCGCCTTCGAGCCTGCTGATGCGGCCTCCGGTGAAGACGAGCGGAATCAGCACCACCGCCGCGGCGATCGCCACGGGCAGATCGAAGATGAAGACCTGCGGATCGATCGGCACCGGCGTGACGACCGCGGTCACGCCAAGGATGCCGAGCACGTTGAAGATCCCGGAGCCGATGAGGTTGCCGAGGCCGAGATCGCCCTTGCCGCGCAGTTCGGCGATCAGGCTCGTGACGAGTTCGGGCGCCGAGGTGCCGATCGCCACGATGGTGAGGCCGATCACGAGCTTCGAGACGCCCCACATCTCCGCGAGCGTCACCGAGGAGTCGACCAGCAGGCGAGAGCTGAAGGCGAGGATCGCCACGCCGACGACGGTGAGCACGATGTTGAGCGTCCATCCGCCCTTCCAGCCGGGCGGAATGGTCGGCGCCTCGGCCTGAACGACGGCGCTCTCGCTTCGGCTCACCCGGTAGCTCCAGGCGATGAAGGCGACGAGCCCCGCGAGAAAGAGGATTCCGAGGATCCGCCCCAGTTCGCCACCGGTGAGGAGCGCGAGGTAGGGCAGGGCGGTGACGACGATGAGCAGGCCGACCTCGCGGACGACCGACGTGGCCTTCACCGCGATCGCGCGGATCACCGCGACCGCGCCGAGCACAAGCAGCAGGCCAAGGGCGAGATACCACGGTTGAGCGAGCAGGCCGTACGTTGCCCCAACCCACGGGTCGAGCCAATCGCCGCCATAGGAGAACCAGTACCCGAAGCCACGGAGCAACTCAGACGGCATGGCCGTTCGCATGATCGTCTCGTAGGTTTCGGTGAAGCGAAGGATGTCGATCCCATTCGCTCCCTGCACCACGAGCGCCACCAGCCACCACACCGAGACCGCCGCGCTCGTCGCCACCGCCGTGGGGTGGTGGCGCGCCCCCGGCG
>JBMTTG010000196.1:0-5795 GCA_049449095.1 Phycisphaerales bacterium
TCCTTGAGTTCCCTCTTCCCACTTCCATCGTTCCTCTTCTCTTGATCCTCCGCCCCCCGGCTTCGCTGGAGCGCCGCCGCGCGTGCGCAACGCCAGCTCCCGGCGTCGGGGGCGGCAAGCGGGGATGTGAACGAAGCAGCCCGGTTCGGCGGCCTGTCGACGTCGCCACGGTACTGCAAGTCCGTCAGGTCCGACGTGCCTGAAGCTACTCCGACTCCGGCAGCGGAGCGGTCGTGACGGTCTCGCCGGATTCCGCGCCCGCCGCGTCGAAGCTCACCCAGCCCTGCCAGACGCCGATCGCCATCACCACGCAGAGCGCAATCCGCCACCAGCCGAAGAGCGCCATGCCGTGCTTGGTGAGGTAGCCGACGAGCCACTTGACGGCGATCGCAGCGCTGAGCGTCGCCACCGCGATGCCGACGACGACCGGGGCGATGCCGCCGAGGTCGGCGATGAATCCCGCCGCGCCGCCGTCGTGGTTCGCCACCGACTTCGCGGCCTTGTAGACGCACGCGCCGCCGAGGGTGGGTAACCCAAGCAGGAACGAGAACTCCGCGGCGTCCTTCGGCCGCAGGCCCGTCACCATGCCGCCGACGATCGTCATCATCGAACGGCTCGTGCCGGGCCACATCGCGATCGGCTGCAGCATGCCCACCACGAGCGCCCGTTTCCAGGTCATCGATTCGATCGAGCGTCGGTCCAGCGCGGGATCGGTGACGCCGGCGCCGGACAAGGTCGCGTCGGCATCCTCGTGACGAGCCTTGCGAAGCCACGGGCCGATCCCGATCAGCAGCACGCCGCCGAGGCCGAGCGCCGCGAGCACCGGCACCGGGCGGAAGAGATGCGCCTCGATCCAGTCGTCGAAGAGGAGCCCAAGCACCGCGGCGGGCAGGAACGCGACGAAGAGATTGACGAGCAGGCGAAGCCCCGCGGGATCCTTGCCGACCAAACCTCGCAGCATCGACAGCACCCGCGTGCGGTAGAGGCCGAGCACCGCGAGGATCGCGCCGCCCTGAATGATGATGTTGAACGCGTCGACCGCCTGCTTCGTCGCGGGATCGCGATCGAGGCCGAGCAGCCACGCGGTCAGGATCAGGTGCCCGGTGCTCGAGACCGGGAGGTACTCGGTGATGCCCTCGACGATGCCGAGGATCACCGCGTCGAGAATGGTCATCGGGAGGATTCGCTCGAGGGTCGATCGGAACGGAGTTCCGTCGATCGGCTCGCGGCATCCTGCTCGATGAGCCAGGGCATCAAGGCCCGCACCGCCGCGCCGGCGGACTCCATCGGATCGGCGTCGGCGTCGCGGCGGGCCGCCGCGAGCCACGCATCGCCCGCGGCGCGATCGGCGGCCATCCGCTGCGAGAACGCGCCGGCCGCGATCTCACGCAGCCGCCGCTCGAGGTACGCGCGGTCGATCAGCCGATCGCGATCGCGCCAGAGCTCGAGCGCCCCGTACTCCGCGGTCTCGCTGATCGCCGCCCGCATGCCGGAGGGGCCGCGGGCATAGAGCAGATCGGCGACCTGCTTCAGTTCATGGATGCACTCGAGATAGGCGAGTTCGGGCGGCGAGCCGGCTTCGACCATCACCTCGAACGCGACGGAGATCGACGCGAGCAGGCCGCCGCAGAGGACCGACTGCTCGCCGAAGAGGTCCGACACCGCCTCGGCCGCGAAGGTCGTCTCGACGAGCCCGCTGCGTCCGCAGCCGATCGCCTTCGCCCACGCGATCGCCCGCGCCCGGGCATCGCCCGCGGGATCCTGCGCGACCGCGATGAGCGCGGGGATGCCGCGGCCTTCGAGATAGCGGGCCCGCACCGTGGTGCCCGGTCCCTTGGGGGCGACCATGACGACGCCGAGGTCTTCGCGCGGCGCGACCTCACCGGCGAAGAGCGAGTGCCCGTGCAGGAAGCCGACGGTGGCGCCGGGCTTCGCAAGAGGATCGATCGCGTCACGGGCGATCGAGGCATGGGCGTGATCGGGGGCGGCGAGCAGGATGAAGTCGGCCTCGCGCAGGACTTCGTCGGATTCATGGACGACCAGTCCGTCGTCGCGGGCGAGCGTCGCTCGCGGGCTGCCCGCACGCAGGCAGACGATCGGGGCGAGCCCCGAGTCGCGCAGGTTGAGGGCGTGGGCCCGGCCCTGATTCCCGTAGCCGAGGAGGACGAGGCACTTGCCGGCGAGCGGCGCGAGGTCTTCTTCGGTCGGCCCGGGCGTCGGTCCTGCGATCAGCCGCCAACCGTCGCGGAGGAGCGGTTCGGCCGCGGCCGCCGCTTGCTCGCGCGCACTCGGCGTTCCGGCAACTTCACGCGGGTCGGGCGTCACGGGCACGAGGATATCGGGCATGGGCGATGGGCCGACCGGATGCGACGGCAGGAGTGAGAACTGTTCCGCTGATCGGACTCAATCGACTCAGGTCGCCTGCCGATAACGGGCTCTGGCGGGAGAGAGAGCCTTGGAGATTCCGCCATGACCCTGCTTGCGCCCACCGCCCCCTCGGCCTTCGTCAACCGCCGCCGCTTCGAGCGATTCAGCCTGCGACCGATGTACACCGCGGTGTCGGTGCGGCGGAACGGCGAGGCATCGTCGTTGCGGCTCGACGGCCACGCCTACGACATCGGTGAGGGCGGGGTGAACATCGAGATCGACGAGCCGATCGTGGCGGGGGAGCCGATCGAGATCGAGATCGATCTGCCTGGCTGTGCTCGCCGGATCGCCGCGCAAGGTCGCGTGGTTCGCTGCGAGGACGACCCGGACGACGTCCTCGGGCCCTGCCGGCTGGCGGTCAAGTTCGAGGGCTTCGCGAGCGATCTCGATCTGCCGGCGCTTCGCCGCTATCTCGGCGAAGGCTGGCTGATGCGGGCCGCCTGATCGATCACGCGACCCCGCGGTCTCGAAGCGCTCGCACGATCGCTTCGATCGCGAACGCCGGCGGAAACGCCTCGGTGTCGATGCGGAGATCCGCCAGCGCCCGATAGGTCCGTTGCCGCTCGCTTCGCAGCGTCGCCACTTCCTCCGCCGCGTCGACACCTCGAAGTGGAGGCCGGTCGGATCCGGCGGCGATTCGCGCCGCCAGCACCGGATCGGGGGCATCGGTCCAGATCACGAGGGAGCCGCGTCGCTTGGCGTCCTCGATCGCCTCGCGGGCGCCCGCGACGAAGGGCGTACCGCCTCCAAGCGACAGAACCGCCGGCGTCTGGA
This sequence comes from Phycisphaerales bacterium, assembly GCA_049449095.1. Classification (GTDB taxonomy): domain Bacteria; phylum Planctomycetota; class Phycisphaerae; order Phycisphaerales; family SM1A02; genus VGXO01. Next base: position 3,202 of record JBMTTG010000196.1, read on the forward strand.
GCGCTTCGATCAGCGAGACCGACTCGGCCTCGCGGAAGGCGGGTTCGCCAAGACGCTTGAAGGCCTCTTCGACCGACTCGACGCCAAGCCGCGCGAGCACCGCCCGATCGAGATCGAGCCAAGGCCGTCCGAGCGAAGTCGCCAGCCCCGCGGCGAGCGTCGACTTCCCGCTGCCGCGGAGGCCGAGGAGGATCGCGATCGGCGCCGATTCGTGCACGGGGAGCGCGCCGGACACGGGCTCGACGGGGTTTCTTTCAACGACAACCCGGCGGATCCGAGATCCGCCGGGCTCGTGAATGCCTGTTCACCACAATCCCGCGGGGCGGGTCGGGAGCCGGTCAGCTCGTGGTCACCACGCGGCGGCCGAGACGGCGGCGGCGGTTGATGATCCGGCGACCCTTGCTCGTCCGCATGCGGGCTCGGAAGCCGACCTTGCGGACCTTCTTGATGCGGCTGCTCTTGTGGGGGTAATGCATGGCGGAACCGTCTCGTCGGGATCAGCGGGAATCGGGAAAGGTACCCACTCCCCCGCGGTGATGCAACGGGGCGAGCGAGGCCGCGCGCGAAATCCACGGTTCGGCTCGTCGGCGGACCCGTCGGGTCGCCGAGACGCCACGCCGGGGTGCGATGCCGGACGGCCGAGACCGTCTGGCGGCAGCGAGAACGGTGTTGGACGAGCTGGGCTCGACGGGGCCGGGCGGTCGAACGCTCGGAACAGCGGGGGTTCGGTCGACGGTCCCGACTCCCGATTCCGCCCTTCGCCCCGCGAGAAGGGGCGTCCGGTGGGCCGATAGAGCGGTTCGTCGAGGGGGCGTGCCCCTCGTCGGATGGCCGTGAGCGGCTGCTCCCGTCAGGCTTCGTCGGACCCGTGCCGGGTTCGCCGAAGGCTCCGCGAGTGTCCGCCCGCGACCTCCGCCTTCGCGTCGCCCCCCCGGGGGCGGCGTTTCGAGTCCGGTGCGAGGGTTCCTTCCATGGACCAGGACGCCGCGGCGCGGGCCGAGCAGATCCTCGGGCATCGCTTCTCCGACCGCTCCCTCATCGAGCAGGCGCTGCTGCACGCGTCCGAGGCGGAGAGCCGCCTCGCGAGCAACGAGCGGCTCGAGTTTCTCGGCGACGCGGTGCTCGCGATGGTCGTCTGCGACCACCTCTTCCGCCGCTATCCCGAACTGCTCGAGGGCGAGCTCACCAAGATCAAGTCGAACGTGGTGAGTCGGCGGCAGTGCGCCGAGATCGCGAACGAACTTGGGCTCACCGGACTGCTCAAGCTCGGCAAGGGGATGGCGGGGCAGGACGCCCTTCCCTCCTCGCTCGCCGCCGCGGCGTTCGAGGCGGCGATCGGCGCGATCTACCTCGACGCGGGCATGGAGCGTGCACGGGCGTTCGTGCTCGAGCATCTCGGTCCGCACGTCGATCGCGCCGCGAGGCTCGGCCATCAGCGGAACTTCAAGTCGGTCCTGCAGCAGGCGCTGCAGCGGGGCGGGGGCGCGGCGCCCAACTACCTCGTGCTCGACGAGAAGGGGCCCGACCACGCGAAGGCGTTCGAGGTGTGTGTGGAGACCGGCGTGCGGCGCTTCCCGGCATGCTGGGGTTCGACGAAGAAGGAAGCCGAGCAGCAGGCCGCGCTGCAGGCGCTCCTCGAACTCGGGATCGCCTCGCTCGACGAAGACGGCGAAGTGCGGCTTCATCGCGAGCCGCCTGCGGACGCCGACGAGAGCTGATGGAGTTGGAAGGGCCGGCGGCGCGGCGAGAACGAGGCGCTCAGAGCCCGCCGTGACGGACGACGCGCCCCTCGACGAGGAAGACCACGTCCTCGGCGATGTTGGTGATGATGTCGGCCATGCGCTCGATCCGCTGGGCGAGCGTGAGCACATCGATCACCGCGGGGGCGTGCTCGGGGCTTCGTGCGACCTCCTCGCGGACCCATCCCACCACCTGCTTTTGAAGGGCATCGACGCGGTCCTCCCGCGGCGTGAGTCCGCGGCACTTCGCGGCGTCCTGCGCGGAGAGTGCGGTGAGCACCTCCGAGAGCATCGCCTTCGACTCGCGCCCCATCTCGACCACGTTCTCCGGCACCGAGACGTGCCACTGCTTGCCGAGCCGAATCACCCGCTTGGCGATGCCCTTGGCGAGATCGGCGATCCGCTCGAGCTCGCCGTTCACGCGAAGCACCGTGAGGATGAACCGCAGATCGCCCGCGACCGGCTGGGTCAACGCGAGCAGCCGCATGCAGTGCTCCTCCATGCGGACCTCGAGGCGATCGACGTCGGTGTCGCCGTCGCGGATGTGGGTCGCCGCCTCGACGTCGCCCTTCTCCATCGCCGCGAACACCAGACCGACCCGCTCCTCGACCAAGGCGCCCATGGCGAGCAGCTCGCGGCGGATCTCGACGAGTTCGGTGCGGAGGTCGACGGGCATGGCGCTTCGAGCCTTGACGCCCGCGGTCGGTGGCGCGTCGGGATCGACGCGTCCGCCCGGGCTTCGGAGGTTCCGGGATCAGGTGGACGGCAACGCCGTCACGCGTGGAGCGGGATGGTATCGACGCGAACGGGGCGAGGCGCAAGCAGGAACCTCCGAGAATCGCCGAAGCCGACGTT
>JBMTTG010000197.1:0-5777 GCA_049449095.1 Phycisphaerales bacterium
CGCGGCCGGAGATGCCGTCGCCGTCGAGGTCCTGCGGATCCTCGTTCGCGGCGATCGCCGCGTCGGGGATCGCCTCGATCATCCCGAAGGCCATCGAGCTGTTGGTCACCCGCACGATCACCACGTTCGCCTCGCCCGGCACGAACTCGCCGCAGCCGACGCTGGTGGTCTGCGTCTGCAGGAGCGGCCCGCCGAGCGGCTCGAGGTTCTCGAAGACGCCCTTGTCCTCGAAGCCGAAGTGGGTCACCGCGATGTTGCCCCACCCGCCGACCGGCGTCGAGTGGCAACTCTGGCAGTTGCTCTTGTTGAAGATCGGGCCGAGGCCGTCCTCCGGCGAGAGCGGCGTCGTGTAGAGCACCCGACCTTCGGCAAAGAGCGCCATCTCCGCGTCGGTCAGCCCCGGGAGCGGGGCGCCGGCGCGGGGCTGGAGACCAAGGAGGCCTTCGGAGGCGAGGGCGGAGCCGGCGAACAGCGTGGAGAAGCCGAGGGCGGGCAGGATCAGGCGGTTCGCATGGATCACGCAGCGTCTCCGAACGGTGGCAACGGCGGCCCGAGATCGGGACCGGCCGGTGAACGCATGGCTCAACCCGCAAGCATGACACGATCGGACCGGTCCGACCGAGTCGTGCTTCGACACGCTTCAAAATAGACCGGCTACGGGACCTCGGGCGGCCGGGTTTCAGAAGGGTCTGAGAATTCCTCGGACCGGACGCGGGGCGATCGGCCACCGAACGCCGGGCGAGACCCGCCTCTATCCTCACTCGGCCCCGGTCGCCGCCGCCGATCCCTCGCCGTCTCCCGGCGGCCTCGCCACCCCGATGACCATGCTGCACCCCTCCGTCCGCCCTCGATCGGCCCTCCGCTTCGCCGTCCGCCTGGCATGGGCCGGGCTCGCCGCGGCCGCAGCGGCCTCGTGCGGATCGGGGGATCCGCCGCCGGCGACGGATCGAGGCGTCGAGAGCACTGCCGCGACGGCGGACTCGCCGACGCCGGAGGACTCCCCGGACGACTTCCGGATCGACGCGGCGCGGAGGCTCATGCAGTCGGGACGGTTCGACCTCGCGGAGGCCGCGCTTCGCACGGTGCTCGCGGAGGAGCCCCGCAGCGATCGCGCGAAGTTCTTCCTCGCGGTCTCGATCGCCAAGCAGAAGCGCTACGGCGAGGCCCGCGGGCTCTACGAGGAGGTTCGCGCGTCGGGGCGGCGCTTCGCGGAGGAGCGTCATCTCGACCACTTCCTCGGGTGGACGCTCTACTACCTCGGCGAGCCTGAGACGGCTCGCGCACGATTCACAGCCCACGCGGAGGCGGTGCCGGAAGAGGGCGACTCCGCCTTCGCCCTCGGCCTCATCGCCCTCGATGCCGACGACCGCCCCGAGGCGGAACGCTGGTTCATGGAGGCGATCCGTCGGCAGCAGAATGAACCGGCCCTCGCCCGCGAGGTCGCGAAGGCGCACGCGCGGCTCGGCGACCTGCGTTGGCGCGAGGAGCGGCTCGACGAGTCGATCGAGTCCTGGCGCACGTGCGTGGCGCTCTGGCCGGATCACCATGAGGCGTGGAGCAAACTCGCTCGCGGCTACGCGCGGTTGGGGCGAGACGCCGACGCGGCGATGGCCACGCGGCAATGGGAGGCGGCGCTCGCGCGGGTCGGGCGAGGCGCGCCCGACTTTCCCGTCGACGGCGGCGAGGGCGATCGCCCGTGAGGCGCCGACCGCTGTTGGCGGTGAGTCGATTCTCCGCGGCAACGAGTCGGGGGCTTGGGGGCGCGCTTCTCACGTCGGCGCTTGTCTTGCTCGCCGCGTGCGATCGGCGGAATGGGACCGATGTCGCGGCCGACGCGGATGGCCGAGCCGAGGCCGCGGATGCCGGCGCGCAGGGTGACGCAACGCGTTCGCCCAACGATGCCGCGGGTCCGTTTCGCTTTCGCGACGCGACCGCCGGCAGCGGGCTCGACCTCGTCACGACCTCCGGGCGGATGCCGAGTTCGCAGATCCTCGAGGTGAAGGGCGGCGGGCTGGTCCTGATCGACTTCGACCGCGATGGGCTCGTCGACCTCTTCGTCCCCAACGGTGCGACGCTCGACGATCCGGAACGCGGGCCGGGGGCACGGCTCTTCCGCAACGAGGGCGGGCTTCGCTTCCGCGACGTGACCGCCGAGAGCGGGATCACCCACCGACGCTGGAGTTTCGGCGGCGCCGCGGGCGACGTCGACGGCGACGGCTTCGACGATCTCGTGATCGCCTGCTTCGGGCCGAACGTGCTCCTGCGCAATCGCGGCGACGGCACCTTCGAGGACGTCTCGGCGGCGAGCGGGATCGAGGGCTCCGCCTGGACCACCTCGATGGCCCTCGCGGACCTCGATCTCGACGGCGACCTCGATCTCTGCGAGACGAACTACCTCGAGTTCGATCCGCGGTCGCCGCCCGCCGGCGCGCGGTTCAAGGGGATCGACGTGCTGGCCGGACCGCGCGGGCTCGTGCCGGCGGCGGATCGAGTCCTCGAGAACCTCGGCGACGGCACCTTCCGCGATCGCACCGCCGACGCGGGCTTCGCGGTCGAGCCCGGCTACGGCCTCAACCTCGCGGTCGCGGACTTCTCGGGCGACGGCAAGCCCGACCTCTACGTCGGCAACGACTCGCAGCCCAACCGCCTCTTCGTGCAGCAGGCGCCGTGGCAGTTCGAGGAGCGCGGCATGCCGGCGGGGCTCGCGGTCAACTTCGAGGGCAACGCCCAGGCGACGATGGGGATCGCGTTGGGCGACGTCGACGGCAACGGCCGGCCCGACCTCTTCACCTCGAACTTCTCGAGCGACACCAACACCCTGCATCTCAACCTCGACGGGCGATTCTTCGACGATCGAACCGCGGCCTTCGGACTCGGCGCGCCGAGTCGTTCGCTGCTCGGCTGGGCGGCGGGGTTCTTCGACTTCGATCTCGACGGCGCCGAGGACCTGCTCGTCGTCAACGGGCACGTCTACCCGCAGGCGACCGTCGAGACGATGGACTCCGCCTACGCGCAGCCGCCGCTGCTCTTCCATCGCGAGGGAAGCCGCTTCCGCCGCGTCGAGTCGGCCGGTTCGTGGCCGATGGAGCCTCGGGTCGATCGCACCGCGGTCTTCGCGGACTTCGACGACGACGGCGATGTCGACGCCGTGATCGGCGAACTCAATGGACCGCTTCGACTCGTCGCCAACGAGGCGGATCCGACGGCGGATCGCTGGCTTCGCGTGCGGCTCCGCGACGATCGGCCCGGTGTCGCGAACCGCCGAGGGATCGGCGCGGTCGTCTCGCTCGAAGGCGCCGGCACGCCGCAGCGCCGGTGGCTCTGGTCGGGCGGGCCGTTCCAGTCGAATCTCGTGCCGGAAGCCCACTTCGGATTCGCAGCGCCCACGGGGCCGCTCGCGGTGGTCGTTCGGTGGCCCGACGGCGTCGAGCAGCGCGTGGAGCCGGTCTCGCCCGGCGCGGTGCTCGAGGTGGTGCGCCGCGAGTGAGTCGATTCAGAGCAGCGGGCTCAGCACCGAGGCGGCCCCCTGGGCGAGCTTCAGCTTGAACGACCGATCGCGCCACAGATCGACCGGAGCGGGGGTCGAGCGCTCGCGGTAGGACTCCTGCAAGGCGCGGAGCCGCTTGGTGAACGCTTCGTCGTAGACGAGCACGCCGCACTCGAAGTTGAGCTCGTAGCTCCGCAGATCGAGGTTCGCGCTCATCACCACGCCGATCGAGCCGTCCACGGTGATCGTCTTGGCGTGCAGCAGCCCGCCGTGGAACTCGTCGATGCCGACGCCCGCCTCGAGCAGCGGGCCGAACAGGCTTCGGCTCGCGAGGCCGACGAGCCGGTTGTCGTTGCGGGCGGGCACCACGAGCTTGACGTCGACGCCGCGGCGGGCCGCCACGGTGAGGTTCGTGAGCGTCGCCTGATCGGGCAGGAAGTAGGGCGTGGTGAGCACGACCTCGCGGCGCCCGACGTGGACGAGGGCCTGCACGATCTGGGTGACGGCGTCGGCCTGGTAGTTCGGCCCGGTGGCGAGGACCTGGGCGGGCACGCCGTCGGGGTGGACGCGCGGCTCGATCGCGAGCACCGCCTCCACGTCGAGATCGCTCCCGGCCTTGGGCGCATCCAGCACCCAGTCGACGACGAAGATCATCTGCAGCTCGCGCACCGCGGGCCCGTCGAGGCGGATCATGCAGTCGACCCACGGGGCGTACTTCGCCTTCGGGGCGAAGGAGGCGTCGGCGATGTTCTGGCTGCCGGTGAATCCGACGAGCCCGTCGACCACGAGGATCTTGCGGTGGTTCCGCAGGTCGATCCGCGAGAGCACCATCCGCACGAGGTTGACCGGCAGGGCCGCCACGACCTTGACGCCGCTGTTGCGCATGGCGCGGCACGTGGCGCTGCGCAGGAAGCCCTTCGAGCCCACCGCGTCGACGAGCACGCGACACGCGACGCCCCGGGCCGCCGCGCGGGAGAAGGCGTCCGCCATGCGGCGGCCGGTCGCATCGTCGAGCCAGATGTAGAAGAGTCCGTGGCAGTGCTGCTCCGCCGCGTCGATCGCGGCGATCATCGCGTCGATCGTCTCCTCGGTCCGGCTGAAGAGGTCCACCCGGTTGCCTCCGCAGACGATGCCGTGCGAGACCGCGTCGGAGAGTCGCGCGAGTTCGCGGGCGGCCTCCGAAAGCTTCGGCGCGTAGGCGGTCGGATCGGAGTGGCGATGGATCGCCGGCGTGTCGATCCTCGCGAGGATCTCGCGGTGGCGACGGATGCGGCGGCGGCCGAAGCGGGTCTCGCCGATCGAGAAGTAGAGGATCGTGCCGATCACCGGCTGCGCGAGCACGAGCACGATCCACCCCGTCGCGACGGAGGGACGGCTGGCCTTGCGGACGAGCACCACGAGCACCATCACCAGACGGAGCAGGTACTCCGACGCGACGTAGACGATCGGCGGGATCGCGTCGGGGTGCAGGATCGAAAGCAGGCTCATGACGCGGAGCGGCTCCTTCGGGCCCGGCCTGGCCTCGTCCGCCGCCCGCTCAGGCCACGATCTCGACGATCAGGTAGCGGGCCTCGCCGCGGGGCAGATCCACCCGCACCGTCTCGCCGACGCGGGCCTTCATCAGCGAGCTGCCGAGAGGGCTGTTGACCGTCACTTCGACGTAGTCCGCCGACATGTCACCAGTGGCCTCGCCCACGATCCGGTAGAGATCCTCGTCGCCGGTGTCGACCTCTCGGAGCTTCACGGTGGCACCGATGAAGACCATGTCCTCCGGCAGCGCCGAGTTGTCCGCGACCTGGGCCCGGGCGAGCCGGTCCTCGATCTGCTTGATGCGGGCGTTGTTCTGGGCCTGATCCTCGCGGGCCGAGTGGTACTCGGCGTTCTCCTTGAGGTCGCCGAGGGCACGGGCCTCCGCGATGCGCTCGATCAGTTCACGACCGCGAACGTGCAGTTCCTGGAGCATCTGCTCGAGGCGCCGCTTCTCGTCGGGGGTGAGGATTTCCATGTCGAGACCTTTCGTCGGACCACGCGAGGGAGCCGGGAGGGCTCCGGGAGAGTGCCTGCCGGCTCCGGCGATCCGAAGGCGGGTTGCGCCGACAGCGCCCCGCCCCGACGGGGCCTTCGAGAGACGGCAGGTTCCGGGAGGGAACAGGCGGCAGGATAGGGTCCGGGGGGCGGTTTATCCACGACGGGCGAGGGGATCGGTCCGAGCGGACCGTCGCGGGAGGCCTGCTCGGCGGCGTGGCGGACGCGGGCGGGTCGTCTCCGCGGTCGGCATCCTGCGGCCTTC
>JBMTTG010000198.1:0-5749 GCA_049449095.1 Phycisphaerales bacterium
CTCCTCTCTCCTCTTCTTGCCATCACAACTCCTCGATCCACGCCTGCTGGATCGCTTCGAGGATCCGCTCGTTGACGGGATGCCCGGGCTGTTCGACGAAGCCCGGCAGCGCCATCACGAGCGCCTTCAGCTTCGGGAAGGAGACCGTCAGCGGATCGATCTCGGGATGGCGCTCGGCGAGCTCCTCGCCGAGGCGCTCCACGTCGAGCCAGTGGAAGGTGTCGGCCATCGCGGCGGCCCTCGGGTCAGCGGCTCTCGTCGGCGAGCTGCAGCTTGGCCTGATGGTGGCACCGCTCGAGCTCGGCCCGCAGCGTGGCCTCGTCGAGAAGCACGCCGTGCTTCTTGAAGTCGCCGAGCACCTTCTCGACGACGTCGTCGTCCCCGGGCTTCTCGAGGTCGCTGAGGACGACGGCGGCCGCGTAGTCCATCGCCGCCTCGCCGGTGATGCCGAGCTTCTCGGCGGCCCACATGCCCAGGATCCGATCCCGCCGCGCGTTCACCTTGAACTGCAGTTCGGAGTCGTGGGAGAGCTTGGCCTCGAACCCCTTGAGTCGATCGTCGAATCCGCTCATCGCGTGAAGGCTCCTGTCGATGGGAAGGGCAGGAACGATACCCGGGAAGCGACCGGCCCGGGTGCCTGTGAACGCCTCACTCGACGCCGAGCGCCAGTCCCACCTTGATGTCGAGCACGAAGCCTTCGCGAACGCGGGCGTCCAGCCACCGGCGAACTTCGCCCCGCGGCACCGCGTGCACCACGATCTGCTCGCTGCCGACACCGCCGCCCGCGGCGACCTTCCGCACCCCCCGCGCGACGACCAGGGAGACCAGCTCGTCGGTCAGTCCGGCGGACGCGGCCCCGCGCCAGAGGAGCTCGAACGACGTCGCGACGTGCCCGGTCTCCTCGAGCAGTTCCCGCGCGGCGGCGGATTCCACGCTGTCGGTCGCGGCCGACTCCGGCTCGTCGCCGACGAGACCCGCCGGAAGCTCGATGGTCCGAGCGCCGACCGCGGGGCGTTCCTGCTCGACGAGCAGCAGGCGATCGTCGGCGGTCCACGCGACGATCCCGACCACCTCTCGCGCCGCGAGGCGGGTGGTGAACTCCCAGCCGCCTCGATCGATCAGGGCGAGGAAGCGGCCTTGGCCGAGGACTCGATCGGAAGGGTTGGTCACGTTCTGCTCCTTGCGGTGTCTCTGCGCCGCCGGTTCGCGGGTTGGCCGACCGAACGATGCCGGGAACGCTTGGGGTGGGCACCGGCGAACCGCGATGGCGCGGAGCGCGGAGTATCGTCTCCGCTTCCGCCGAGCCCGCCGTTGTCCGATCGATCCGCCACTGCCGACCCGTCCGCCTCGCCGCCGCGACCCCGCTCGCGGATCGGCCTCTTGTGGCGGCTGCTCGAAGGCGAGCGCGGGCGGTATCTCGCGGCGATCGGCTGCACCCTCGCGGCCGCGGTCTTCGGGTACGGCACCCCGCTCGCGGTCCAGGCACTCCTCGACGGCGTGCTCGCGCCCGACGAGGCCGAGCGGGCCGGCGACCTCGCGCCCGCGGCGGCGGCGGTGCTTGCCCTGCTCGGCGGGCGCGAGTTCGTCGCCGAGCATCTCTGGGTGATCGCCGCCTTCGTCGGGGCGACCGCGGGACTCGCGGGCCTCTGCCTCTTCGCCCGCGGCCATCTCTCCGCGACCGCGTGCCAGCGTTCGGTGCGGCGGCTTCGGGAGCGCCTGCATGCGCACCTGCAGCGGCTTCCAAGTTCGTTCTTCCGCCGCAGCGAGTCGGGCGATCTCCTCCAGCGGCTCACCTCCGACGTCGAGACGGTCCAGAACTTCCTCGCGTCGCAGGTGGTCGAGATGGGGCGCTCGATCGCGCTCCTGATCGCAGCGCTGCCGCTGATGCTGGCCACGAACGTGGCGATGACCGGCGTCTCCCTCGTGCTGATGCCGCTGGTGCTCGCCTTCGCGATCCTCTACTTCCGGCGGATCCGCCGGACCTTCCTTCTGAAGGACGAGGCGGAAGGCCGGCTCACCGCGCGGGCGCAGGAGAACCTCACCGGCATTCGCGTGGTCCGTTCCTTCAATCGCGGCGAGCATGAGCGACGCCGCTTCCGCGCGGTCAACGACGAGCATCGCGCCCTCGACCAGCGGCTCTTCGGCCACTTCGCGATCTTCTGGTCGCTGTCGGACCTCATGTGCCTCGCCCAGATGGCGATCGTCCTCGCGGTCGGCTTGCGGGGCGTGACCGAGGGCACGCTCTCGGTGGGCGACTTCGCGTTCTTCCTCGTCGCGGTCAACACCTGGCTCTGGCCGATGCGAATGCTCGGCCGGATCCTCGCCGATCTCGGGAAGGCGACCGTCTCGATGGATCGGCTGCAGGAGATCCTCGACGAGCCGGAGGAGACCGAGCCGGCGCACGCCGTGGCGCACGCCGCCATGCCGCGCACGGCGTCGCCGCGGATCGACTTCGACCGCGTGACCTTCCGGCACGCGCCCGAGTCGACGCCCGCGCTCGACGGGGTCTCGTTCACGGTCGAGCCCGGAGAGACGGTCGCCCTCCTCGGAGCGAGCGGCAGCGGCAAGAGCACGCTCATCGATCTGCTGCTGCGGCTCGACGATCCGCAGGGCGGCCGCATCCTGCTCGACGGCGTCGACATCGCGTCGCGGCCGCGATCGGAGACTCGTGGCCGGATCGCCAGCGTCCTGCAGCAGCCGTTTCTCTTCTCGCGGTCGATTCGCGACAACGTCGCGATGGCCCACGGAGCCTCGAGCGACGAGTCCGACATCGCGAGCGCCGCGAGCATCGCCGCGATCGACGAGACGATCCGGGCGTTCCCGGAGGGGTACGCGACCGCGATCGGCGAGCGGGGGATCAGCCTGTCGGGCGGTCAGCGGCAGCGGCTCGCGATCGCGCGGGCGGTGCTTCGCGATGCGGAGATCCTCGTCCTCGACGATGCCCTGAGCGCCGTCGACACCGAGACCGAGCGTCGGATCCTCGAGGCGATCGAGTCGCGGCACGGACGGCGCACCACGATCGTCATCGCGCATCGGCTCTCGACGTTGTCGGTCGCGGACCGCGTCGTCGTGCTCGACCGCGGACGCGTGCGCGACGTCGGCACGCCGGAGGAACTGCGTGGTCGAAGCGGGCTCTACGCCCGGCTCTGGGAGATCCAGGGAGAGGTCGAGCGGGAGGCGCTCGCGGGGCTCGAGGGAGGTTCGGCTCGATGAGCCTCGTCGACGACTTCGACGCGCCGTTGCCCGCCCGGATCGACTGGCGGCTCTGGCGGCGGTACCTCGGTCGGGCGCTGGCGCTTCGCGGCCCCGTCGCGGGAGTGATGGCGGGCGGAATCGGCCTCGCCCTCGTCGAGAGCGTTCGTCCGCTGATCGTCGCGGCGATGATCGACGAGGCGGACTCGAATGGGTGGACCGAACGCCTGACGATCCTCTTCGGCACGTGGGTCGGGCTCGCGGTCCTCTTCTCGCTGACGGTGTGGCTCTTCATCGCCGCCGCGGGAAGGCTGGGGTCGCGCCTGGCGTTCAACCTCCGCGAGGACGCCTTCGCCAAGCTGCAGCGACTGCCGTTTGCCTACTTCGATCAGCGTCCGGTCGGGTGGCTGCTCTCGCGGCTCACCTCCGACTGCGGACGCGTGAGCGGCATGGCGCCCTGGGTGATCCTCGATCTGGGATGGGCGACGCTCCTGATGGGCGCGTCCGCCGCGGCGATGCTCTGGCTCGACGCGACGCTTGCGCTCATGGTGCTGGCGATCGTGCCTCCGCTGGCGGTCGTGAGCCGCTTCTTCACCCGTCGGATGGTCGAGAGTTCGCGTCGCGTGCGGCGCACGAACTCGATGATGACCGCCTTCCTCAACGAGGCGATCGCGGGGGTGCGGACCACCAAGACGCTCGTTCGCGAGCCCGCGGCCGAGGCGGAGTTCACTGCGATGGCCGCGGAGATGCAGGCCTGGAGCGTCCGCAACGCGCGGCAGGGGGCGTTGTACACGCCGCTGCTCTCGACGATCGGCGCGTTCGGTGCGGCGGTCGCGCTCTGGCTCGGCGGCGATGCCGTGCGCCGCGAGGCGCTCTCGCTCGGAGAACTGGTCGCCTTCTGCCAGTACGCGCTCCTCTTCGTCTTCCCGGTGCAGGACCTCGCGCAGCGGTTCGCGGATCTCCTGTCGGCGCAGTCGGCGGCGGAGCGGATCGAGAGCCTGCTCGACGCGTCGGTCGAGATCGAGGATTCGCGGGAGATATCTCATCCGATGAGCAATCGGACGTGGACGATCGCCGGGGTCGATCTCTCGATCGAGCCGGGGCAGAGCCTCGCGCTCGTGGGGCCGACCGGCGGCGGCAAGACCACCCTCGCGAGCCTGATCGCCCGCTTCTACGAGCCGCAGCGGGGACGGATCCTCGCCGACGGCGTGGATCTGCGCGAACGCTCGCTCTCGTGGATCGCCTCGCAACTCGGCGTGGTGCAGCAGGCTCCGTGGCTCTTCAACGATTCGATGCGCGAGAACGTCCGCTTCGGCCGCCTCGAGGCCAGCGACGAGGCGATCGCCGCGGCGCTTCGCACCGCCGGCGCGGCGTTCATCGATCGGCTGCCGGGCGGTGTCGACTTCGTGGTCGGCGAAGGCGGCGAGCGGCTCTCGCATGGGCAGCGTCAGCTCGTGTCGCTCGCGCGGGCGATCCTCGCCGATCCGGCGGTGCTCGTCCTCGACGAGGCGACGAGCAGCGTCGACACCGAGACCGAGCGGGCGATCCAGGGGGCGATCGACCGGCTGCTCGAGGGTCGCATCTCGATCGTGATCGCCCACCGGCTCTCGACCATCCGGCGCGTCGATCGGATCCTCTTCGTCGAGCGGGGCCGGATCGTCGAGGACGGCTCGCACGAGGAACTCATGGCGTTGCGCGACGGCCGGTACCGGCGGCTCTACCTGCGGCAGTTCGCGGAGGAGCGAGAAGCGACGGCGCTGCGCGGCTGAGCGGGCGGGCCCGAAGCGAGAGAGGAGAAAGGAGAGAGGAGAGAGGAGACGAACCTGACCGCCCGCATCAGGTGCAGCGCTTCGCCCTCCGGGTCCATTCCGTCCATCAAGTCCATTCCGTCCATGGGACCGCCCGCCGAGCGAAGCGAGCGACCGCCGTGTGATGTGGGCCACCGCTAGGATCCGCCGCTCTCCATGCCTGCATCGCCGACGATTCCTCGTCTTGCGCCCGACGCCTCACCCGACGGTCCGGTGGGCGAGTACCTCCGGGCGCTTCGTCGAGGCGGCTATCGCGGCAGCATCCGGACCGATCTCGGGGCGAGGCTCGTCCGGGCCAGCGACAACTCGATCTACGAGCAGTTGCCGAAGGCCGTGCTCGAGCCGCGCGACGAGTGCGATGTCGTGGCCGCCATGCGGCTGCTCGGCGATCCCCGGTTCGCCTCGATCGCGATGGCGCCGCGGGGCGGCGGAACCGGCACCGATGGCAGCGCCCTCGTCGATGGGATCGTGATCGACCTCGCCCGCGGCCTCGATCGGATCATCGAGATCGACGTCGTACGCCGGATTGCGCGGGTCCAGCCGGGCGTGGTGCTCGCGCAACTCAACGCCGCGCTCGCGCCGCTCGGCTTCCGCTTCGGGCCGACGGTGAGCCCGCACGACCGCGCGACCCTCGGGGGCATGATCGCGACCGACGCCGCCGGCAAGGGGTCGCGGATTCATGGGAAGACCTCCGACCACGTGCGGCGACTGCGGGTGGTGCTTCCGGGTGGCGACGTCATCGACGCGCG
>JBMTTG010000199.1:0-5741 GCA_049449095.1 Phycisphaerales bacterium
CCGATCCCGCACCGCTTCGCGGCCTGATGCGCCCGCACGATGCCGGCGAGGCTCGCCCGATCGGTGATCGCGATCGCCTCGGCACCAAGCGCCGCCGCGCGTTCGACCAGTTCGTGCGGATGGCTCGCGCCGGTGAGGAAGGTGAAGTTGCTCGTCACCTCGAGATCGACGAAGCGATGCCGTCGCGGACTCGCGTTCGCCGGCGGCGCCGAGACGGGCATGCCTTCCTTGCCACCGCTCACGACCAGACTCCGTGCAGGAACCAGCGGTCGACGGCGACGCGAAGGCCGGTCTCGTCGAATCCATCGATGCCCGGTTCGCGCGAACGGCGCTCGTCGGCCGACCCGTGACCGGGCCCCTCGCTCCCACACGCCCCCTCCGCGTCACGCATCGCCTCGGTGGAGCCACCGCCTTCGAGCGCTTCGGAACCTTGCACCTCGCCGCCGGTCGCGACGGGCCGCTCGTCGAGGCGTTCCGACGCGGCCGCCGATTCGACCACCCGGCGAAACAGCCACACCCACCATCCGCTCGCGAGCCGCACTCGCCAGTACTCGCGGGTGACGATCGAGTCGCCGACGGGCGCATCCTCGTCGCGACGCCACCACGCCTCCGCGATGCGCTCGGGGCCGATCCATCGTTCGATGCGATGGCGAATGCCACGCCATCGGAAGACGCGGCCGCGTCGAGCAGTCCACGCCGGAAACCCCACATCGCTGGCCGGCGATGCCGCAGCGGCTCCGATCGGCTCGCCCCTCGACGCAGGCGCTTGCCGCGTCGAGGCGGCCGAAGGCTCGGGCGACGATTCGGCTTCAACCTCGAACTCGATGAACACCGGCTCCGGCGGATCCGTCAGCCGCGACGGCCGCGGCGCGAGCCCCCATTCGACCGAGGCGCCCTCGCCATGCAGATCCGCCGAACGCCACTCGGCCGCCTCCGGAAGCGGCGACTCGATCGCATGCGGTGACCGGACCACCCCCTCGCCGAATCGGGCGATCAGGGCATCGGCGAGTTCGCAGGCGGGCGCGTTGGCCTCGGGCTCGCTGCGCCGTGACGCATGGCGCGTCCGCTTCGCCTCCGGCGCCGTCTCGCTCCCGCGGCCGAAGCCGAATCCCTTCTGTCGATGCGGCAGCCGTCCGCTCCGAAGGACCACGAGCGTCAACCGCTCGAGGCCAAGCCCCACGTCGAGCCGTTCGATCTTCGGTTCCAACAGGGCCGCGAGATGGCCGGCGCGGCGGCTCGGCGCCCCAAGCGACAGATCGATCGACTCGACACCGCGATCGATCCTCGCCGCCTCGAGGCGCAGCCGCACCGCGCCCCGCTCGCGACGACGGAGCCGTCGGACCAACTCCGCGAGCATCCCCTGCACGGCAAGCCGCACGCCCTCCTGCGAAGCGACGGGCGTCGCGAACGTTCGCGTCACCTCGATCGGCGGCTCGACCCGCACCGGGCTGATCGCCTCGTCGCGAAGGCCGAGCGCCTCGTCGAGCCGCCGGGCGACGAGCGGACCGAATCGCGCCGTCACCTCGTCACGGTCGAGTGGCAGCAGCGACTCGATCCGGTCGATCGAGAGTTGCCGAAATCCCTCGATCGAGTCCGCGTCGAGGCGCAGCGCCTCGATCGGCATCGCCGCGAGGACCTTGGCCATCGCCTCGCGCTCGACGATGCGCGGAAGGCGCCCTCCCTTCGATCGGCGCCCCCGATCGTCATCGCACGTTCGCG
This sequence comes from Phycisphaerales bacterium, assembly GCA_049449095.1. Classification (GTDB taxonomy): domain Bacteria; phylum Planctomycetota; class Phycisphaerae; order Phycisphaerales; family SM1A02; genus VGXO01. The sequence continues at coordinate 1,720 of JBMTTG010000199.1, forward strand.
AAGCCGTGGCACGCCCCAAGCCGCGATCCGGATCGGGGGGCTGGTTCGAACCGAACTCGACCCGCGATCGCGCGGTGAGGGATCCGGGGGTGTGCTTGCTTGCAGCCTCGCTCCCGGTCGCCTTGGCCTCCGCCGTGCGCTCCGCACGACCGTCGTCGACGGGCGTCGTCGGCCTCGCTTCACGCGAGGTCGATTCGGCATGGTTGCCGACGTTCGGCACCGCCGCCTCGATCGATTCGTCGCCAAAGCGGCACGCCGCCCACGCGAGCCCCACCGTCGGCGCCACCGCCGCCCGCGCCGCGAAGCCCAGCCGGGCGCGCGCCGCCTCGAGATGCCGGATCAGCGCCGCCTCGTTGGCGTGTCGCGTGGCGTGGCCGTAGCGATGGGCGAGAAACGCCTCGCATCCGGACAGGTCCATCACGAGGCCCGCCGCGCCGCCGATCTCGACGCCGGCGGCGGACGATGACCCACGACGTCCACCGCCACCGCGACTGCGACGTCTCGACTTCGACGTGGCCGAGCCATGCCGAGCACCTCGAGCATGTCGAGCACGTCCGGGGTGGCCCGCGCGATCCCTCTCCGATCCGGTCGGCTCGCCGAGGTCGATCGGCGCGACGATCGGCGCGAAGCGAGTGCACCAGAAGGCGAGCCTTCGCAGCGCCGACTCCGCGGCGGCAGGACTCCAGGGCTCGATGATCGGATCCGGATCCGGCCGCGAAGCTCGCCCGCGCACGCCATCGCATGAGGCGGTGCTTGGCGGCCACGGCGATCCCGACCGACCTCCACCGCGGGCGGCCGAATCCGCTCGACGATCCGGCTCCAACGACGGCGATCGGCGCGTCGACGATCCGCCGCGAGCCAAGCCGCCTTCGTCGGCATGCGAGAACGCCTGCGCGCGCCGATCGCCATCGTCGTCGCGAGGCGGGCGCTCGCGGGCATCCGGCGACGAACGCTGCGCCGAAGCGTTCCGCCACGTGCTTCGGACCACGTCCCCGCCTTGGGGTTGCTCGCCGCGCTCGTCTCGACCGGACTCGAGCAGCATGCGGGCTTCCGCAAGATCAAGGCCCGGACGCACGCCCCGCCGACAGGCCGTCGAACAGGCTCGGCAGATCAGCGTCCGACCGGCGACCTCCTCGACGAGCAGCACCGGCGGCGACGGCACGGCGCTCGCCGCGGCTCGCGATGGGAGAACCCGATCGCGAGACCGGGCTCGAATCGGCGGCGTTGTGGCCTTGTGCGCCTTGTACGCCTCGGGCGCCTCGGGAGGCCGCGACGCCGTGACCGCCTCCCCCGTCGTACCGCCCGACGGGCGCGTCGGATCCGACACCGCAACGAGCGACCGCGCGATCGCCGGGCCACGCATGCGCGTGGTGACGGTTCGGCAGGCATGCTTCGGATCGGCCGCGAAGCCCATCGCCGTGGAGTTCTGCGCCGTCGCGGAGTTCGCCGCCGCCACGGACTCCAGCGTCTCCTCCGCGAGTTCGCCGAGCGGGCGTTCCGCCGCATGGCGATGGCTCCGCTGCGCCGCGTGCCAGCGGCGACGCACGAGATCCGTCGCCCACCACGGCAACGTCACCGCGAGATAGCGGGGCTCGCGCGTCGGCTTCGACGGCTCGTCGCGTTCGTGGGATGGCAGGTGATCTCGTGACATGATCGAAGCAGGCATGCGGGCGGTCGTCGGACCGTGACGATCCGGACGTCGAGGCGGAGATTGCCGAAGCGCCGACCGAGCACGGCGGCGGCCGGATGGCGACGACCCGGCGCGGCGCCGATCCGGGCCACGACGCTTCGCCAGGACGAGGCGACGGCGAAGCGCGATGCGTGCGAGGATCGAGCTCCTCCATCTCCACGGCCGCACTCGCGCGTGGCGAGCCATCGGAGACGCCACGCCGCGAACGACGAGGCGCCGCTTCGATCCATCCCGTCGGCATCCCATCGCCTCGCTGCGGCTCGAACGCCTCGGACTCGCCGCAGGCACTCGTCTCCAAGACGGCCCGTGCAGCCGCCATCCCCATCCCACGCCGCCGAATCAGCGAGACCGACCAACCGAAGCCCGCTTCATCCGTGGCGCCCAACAGGTCGTGAGGCGCCGCGCACGCCGTGCCTGACGCATCTGACGCACCAGGCGTATCAGGCGTATCAGGCGTATCAGGCACCACCGCGTGCGCCTCGACCGATCCGACACGCGCGGCTTCGTTCGCTGCGCTCGATCCGAACTGCGTGACACCGCCCACGGCGCCTGGCGTCGCGTGCATGGCGGCATCCGATGCCGTCGACCCGACGCACGCGGCGCCGTCCGAGGCGGATGGGGCGCCCCCACTTGACGCGCTCGCCTCGACCGATGCACCGCGACTTGCCACGTCCACCGCGACCGATGCATCACGAATCGCTGCCGCCTTCTCGACGGAAGGATCGATTGGGCCCGTCGCCTCCGCGATGCGACGCGGCGACACCCGCCAACGCGTCGAGGCGGCGGAGATCGTGTTCGCCTCATCGGGCTCCCGCAGCAGCAGAAGCAGCGTCGGCTCCCCCGCCGCCTCGGCGCTCTTCGCCGCAAGATGCAGGCGACGTGTGATCGGCATGCGGAAGCCGCGTCCATCCGCCACGACCGCCGCCACGCCTCGGCACCGCACCGCCTGCTCGATCGCCCACGCCCGCGCTTCGAGCGACGCGTCCGCCACGCCTGGATCGACGCACCACGACGCCTCGAGCAGCCGGCGATCGAACGGCTGTTCGAGCTGCACGCGAGGTTGCACGCGAGACCGGCGCGGCGACGGCAGCAACGCCTCGAACTCGTGGGGCGACCAGGGTTGCGAGCCGCCCCGCAGCAGGGCGCGCGGATGCGGAAACACGTGCCGCCCGATCCAGAGCACCCGAGCCCCTGCAGGCAGATCGCTTGCGATCCCCAACCCTCGATCGAGCAGCCGCCAGAGCAGGTGGATGACCGCACCCAGCGGCGGACCGGCGATCGCACGGCGCGGCGGTCGCCACCGCGGCGCTGTGAATCGAGATCGCGCGTGACGAAGGTCGCCTTCTGGCATCCCACGCCCGCCGATCGCACCGAGTTCCGCGGCGTTGGCGTCGGTTCGGACGTCCAACTCGTGCGAAGACCGCTCGACCAGCCTCGCGAACAACTTCTCGCCCGAGGCGTGCATCCCGGCATTCCCTTCATCGCGCTCGGAATCGACCATCCATTCGTGCAACGCCCCAAGCGGCAGCCCGCCACCGAGCGCCCGATCGATCGCAGGCCATCCGGTGCTCAGGCGAAGCGCGGGTGATGTGCACGAGTCCAGCGTGGTCGACGCGATCGTCGACGAGCTGAACACGGACTCACGGGGCGACTCGGGCAGCGGCTTCTCGCTCGGCGCGGCCGCGGCATCACGGGTCGACCCCTGCGTGTCGGCACCGCGCTCCGGCCACTCCTCGAAGGAATCCGGCGACTCGAGTCGCCTCGCCATCGCCTCGCGCGCCTGCTCGCGGCTCGCGATGCGATCGAGCGTCGCCCCCGACTCGACCGCCGCGATCGCCTCGACGAGCGACGCAAGCCTTTGCCGTCGGTCTGCCGGAGGCGAGGCGCTTGCCGTGCACCTCGGCTTCATCGTGTCCGCGGTCCCCACCGAGGCGGCAGCGCTTGCCGCGGTCTCCGAATGCAACCGTCTGCCGAGACGTGAAACGCCTGCTCCGACGATGTCGCCCAACTCCGGCGACTCGCCATCCACGCCGAGGTTCACGCACGGTTCGGCACCCATGACACCCCTGCAGACCACCCGCGATCAGAGCCGTCTGCCAGCCACCCCACCCATGGGATGCCGGAAGCGGGACTCTGATGTTTGGTATCTGTTAGGGTATGGATCGGGACGCCTTCGTCAACAAGCCGATGCCGACTTTGCGGCATCCGCTGGCGGCGTCCAGGCCGCGAGCCCTCTTCGGTGACCAGATGCAAGAACCGCGGATCGGGATGCCTCCGCGCCACGGCGCATGGCACGATCCGCGACGCCGGGGCCGCCGCTCACCTGCCGCTC
>JBMTTG010000200.1:0-5739 GCA_049449095.1 Phycisphaerales bacterium
CCGCGGGCCGTCCGGATCAGGAGGGCAAGGGTCCCGAGCAGCAGGCCGATGTCGGCGAACTCGCCGTGGCTGAACATCGGCCCCGAGTGGCAGACGCTGCAGCGGCCGCGGCCGATGAAGAGCTTCAGCCCGCGCTGCGCCGGCACCGGATAGCGCGCCATCGCGCGCCGGTCGCCGCGGCGCCGCCGAGTGCGGCCTACCAGCTGCGGGCGTTCACGCGGCGGCACAAGGCGCTCGTGGCGGCGGGCGGCTTCTCCTTCGTCGCGCTCGCGGCCGCGACGGCGGTCTCGGTCAACTTCGCCATCTCGGAGTCGCAGCAGCGGATCCGCGCGGAGACCGCCCTCGAGGGCGAGGCCCGCGAGCGAGCCAGGGCCGAGGAGGCGCTCGAGGCCGAAGCGACCCGACGCGCCGAGCTCGCGAAGGTCGCGGCGTTCCAGGAGGCGAGCCTCGCGGCGATCGACGTCGGCCGGATCGGCGTGGAGTTGCGAAAGTCGATGCTGGCGCAGCTTCCCGAGGCGGAGTCCGCGAAGCGGGAGGCGCTCGATCTGGCGCTCGTCGGAGTCGACTTCACGGACCTCGCGCGGCACATGCTCGACGTGGGGCTGCTCTCGGAGATGCCCGATCGCATCGTCGGCGAGTTCGCCGATCAGCCGATCGTGGCCGCACGGCTGCTCGATGCGACTGCCGAGACCTGTCTCGCCCTCGGGCTGCTGGAGGACGCCCTCGAGGCGGCTCGTCAGGCTGGGGCGATCTTCCTTCGCGAACTCGGGCGAGGGCATGAATCGACCATCGCGGCGGCGACGAGGGAGTTCGCGGCATTGCAGCGGCTTGGCCGCGATCAGGAGATGGCCGACGAGATCGCGGCGTGGTGGTCGGTCGCCGAGCGTTCGCTGCCGCCGGGCCATCCCGTGCGAAGCGAGTGCGCCCGCGCCTACGCCACGAGCCTTCCCGACACCGCCGAGGGCTATGCGCAGGAGCTGGCGATCTTCGACATGCTCGATCGCGAGAGCGACGAGGTCGGTCTCGATCGCGACCTGCGGGTGGCGGATGCCCGGGCGCTGGCGCTCGAGCGGCTGGGCCGATTCGAAGAGGCGCTCGAAGTCCGGCAAGCGGTCGTCGAGGCGCTTGCAGGAGGTGATCTCTCCGAGGTGAACGAGAGCCTTCGGCGGGAGATGACCCGATTCTTCATGCGGCTCGGCTACGTGAACAACCTCTCCGACCTCGGTCGCGTGGACGAGGCGGTCGCGGCGGGAGAGACGCTGATCGCGGAGATGACCGCGGAACTCGGCGGCGATCATCCGAGCACGCTCATCGCCAAGGGCGACTTCGCGACCCTGCTCGGCCTCGCAGGCATGCTCGAACAGGCCGCCGCGATCGAGCAGGAGGTCCTCGCCGCGCGTCTGGAACTCCTCGGCGAGCGGCATCCCGAGACCATTCGCGCCATGCAGAACCTCGCGCTGCGGAACCGTCGGCTCGGCAACCTCGCGGCCTCCGAGGTGCTCTATCGCGACGCGATGCGGCTCTCGGGCGAGGTCCTCCCGCCCAACGATCCGCAGCGGATGACGATCGAGGTGAACTTCGGCGTGCTGCTGCAGTCGTCACGACGCAGCGACGAGGCGCTCGCGGTGCTCGAGGGGGTCTATCCGCGGATCGTGGAGACCCATGGCGAGGGCCACCCGATGGCGGTCTCCGCACGCCGCAACATCGGCGCCGTGCTCAACGACCTCGGCCGCTTCGAGGAGGCCTTGCCGATCTTCGAGGAAGGGCTCGTCGCCACCGAGCGCAACAACGGGCCCGACGCGCCGACCACGATCATCGCCATGGCGAATCTCGGGGCGATCTACCAGTCGGTCGGCCGGCTCGAAGACTCGCTCGCCACGCTCGACGAGGTGCTGGTGCGGGCCCGTCGCACGCTGCCGCCGACGCACTGGAACATCGGGGTCTTCCTGATGTACCGCGGGCGGACGTTGATCGCGATGGAGCGTTTCGCGGACGCCGTGGCCACGATCGAAGAGGCACGGGCTCTGCTCGAGACGGCGCTGGGACCGGAACATCCGCGGGCGATCGAGACGCGCCGTGGCCTGATGCAGGCCTACGAGGCGTGGCACGCCGCTGACCCCGAGGGCGGCCACGACGCCGACGTCGCGAAGTGGAAGGCGACGCTGCCGGCGGAGGGATGATCAGGCTCGGCGGTCGAGGCCACGACCGCTCGCAGGCACGTTCGCGTCAGTTGAGCAGGAAGACGTCGCCCTCGACCGTCGCCACCTCGCCCGCGAGGCCGCCTTGGCCGGCGACCGGAAGCCAGATGTTGTCCGGCCGCTCGCGCTCGCCCTTCAGCCGCGGATCGCGCAGGAAGACGACCGAGCCGTCGCCGCGCATCACGTTCTGGCCGCGGTCGTCGTGCTCGGGCGAGCACATCTCGACCTGCACCCGCAGGCCGCCGAGGACCAGTTCGATCACCGGATTGCGGTCGCCCACGATGACGAGCGCCGGCACGAGATCCATGCGAAGCTCCGCCTCGTTCGCGGGCACCCGGAAGCTGTAGGTGCCGCCAGGTGTCGGATGGTTCGGGCATCCGAGGCAGGCGGCGCTGTCGCAGTAGCCTTCGTCGGCGAGCGTGCGAAGCTGATCGCCGTGGCGATAGCTGCCCGACATCGGGAAGCGGCCGCTGCCGAAGTCGAGCCCCGGCACGAGGCTCGCGGCGAAGGGCATGTTGCCTTGATGATCGTTCGCGAAGGCGGCGAAGCTGCCGCCGAGGGATCGCATCCCGTCGCCGCACGCGGCGATGCCGCGGCTTGTGCGAACGTGGCTCATCAGCGGGATCGCGATCGAGACCGCGAGGATGGCGATCGCGGCGACGCCCACGAAGTCGGCGAAGCGGAGCCTCGCCCGCGAGACGCTTCGAGCCTCGGTGTGCTCGCGGTAGGAGAGCCGCGCCGCCTGCTCCTCCTCGTGGCGATCGATGCGGAGCAGCGTCGCGTCGACGAGGGAGTCGACCGACGCGTCGTCGGCGTCCGCGCCCGGCACCGCTTCGAGGCGCCGGAACACCGCCAGCGCCGCGGCGGCCCGAGGCCGCATCGCTTCGGGCACGCGATCGAGTTCGAAGCCCGCGTCGATCAGGGCGTCGACCGCGGCGGCGTCCGCCTCGGTCAGCGCGACGGCGGAAGGCTCGAAGGATTCGTTCGATTCGGTCACCGAAGGGACTCCGTCGTTCGCGGGCGGGCGATCACGTGGTGGCATCCGAAGGGCCGGATCGCGACTGCGCGATCCGCCATTGGTCGGCGAAGGTCGCCACGGCACTGTGCAGGCGGCTCTTGACCGTTCCCAGCGGCACCGAGAGGGTCTCGGAGATCTGCTGGTAGCTCATGCGATGGAAGTAGGAGAGGAGGAGGATCTCCCGGAAGTGGCTTGGAAGATCCTCGACGACCGCCTTGATCCGCGCCGCCTCCTCGGCCCGCGCCACCGGCTGATCGGGCGTCTCGTCGTCGCCGGCGAGCAGGTCGACGAAGCTGGCGCCCTCGTCGTGGTTCCCGACCGGCGCGGACAGGCTCGCGGCCTGGCGTCGCTTCTGACGGCGGTGCAGGTCGCGAGCCTTGTTCGCGGCGATCGTGAAGAGCCACGGCTTGAAGGTGCGGGTCTCGTCGAAGCTCTCGGCGGAAAGATGGATCTGCAGGAACGTCTCCTGGAAGACGTCCTCCGCCGCGGCGCGATTCCCCAGGAACCGGGTCAGGAAGTTGAGCAGTTCGTGGCGGTAGCGCCCGATGAGCGCCTCGAACGCGGGGCGCTCGCCCTCGCGATACGCCACGAGCAGCTGCTCGTCGGTCCGGGCATCCTGGGACTTCCCGAGATCGGGCACCGTCGCCTCCGCCAACGCCCGCGCCACGGGCTCCCAATCCTGCTCCGAGACCCGCCCGATGTGCCGCCAGCCGGCACACCGCCGAAGGAGCCGATCCGCATGCAGGAGCCGAAGCGTTCCCAAGTCGGGTCCGCGACGGCTCGCCAGACCGTGCGGACGCGGCCTCGGCGAGGGGGGAAGGGTATCCGAAAGGAAGGGGCCGCCGGGCGCCTGCGAGCCGACCTCGATCGCTCGTCGGCACGCCGAATGCCGGCGGCGAAGCGACGATCGATGCGGGCTCGGGAGGGCGACGGTGGCCAACGGCATCGCCGCGTTACGCCGAGCAGCACCGCGGGATCGCGGAGACCGAACTTTTTTCGGTAGGATTCCCCACCTTCGCCGCGGCGGAAGGATCCTCCCGGACCTTCGGCTTTCGGCGACCATGCCTCTCCGCCTCCTCGCCCGATCGGGAGCCCCCCGGTGTTCGTGCCGGAGCCTCCGGCCGGAAGCGGTGGGTGGAGAGGGGGTTGCGTCGGAGTCCTCGCCCGAGCGGGACGAGGGACCCCGCCGGAACCACCCGGATCGACTTCGAAGGCTCGCCCGCTCCCCGATCGCCGAGACCCCCAACCGATGGCCGTACCAATCGCCCAGATGTGGACCGTCGCGAGCTACGTGCTCTCGCAGAAGCTTCGCGGTCGCAAGCGGTATCCGCTCGTCCTCATGCTCGAGCCGCTCTTCCGCTGCAACCTCGCCTGCGCGGGCTGCGGCAAGATCCAGTACCCCCCGCACATCCTGAAGCGGCACCTCTCGGTCGAGCAGTGCATGAAGGCCGTCGACGAGTGCGGGGCGCCGATGGTCTCGATCCCCGGCGGCGAGCCGCTGCTGCATCCGGAGATCCGCGAGATCGTCGCGGAACTCGTGAAGCGCAAGAAGTACATCTACCTCTGCACCAACGCGATCCTGCTCAAGGAGAAGCTCGAGGCGGGCTGGTTCACCCCGAGCCGCTACCTGACCTTCTCCGTGCACATGGACGGGCAGGAGGAGCACCACGACTTCGCGGTCGCCCGCGAGGGCACCTTCCAGAAGGCGATCGCCGGAATCCGCCTCGCGGTCGAGCGCGGCTTCCGCGTGACCACCAACACCACGCTCTTCGACTCGTGCGACCCGAACTCGGTGCGCGGCTTCTTCGACGAGATGATGGAGGTCGGCGTCGAGGGCATGATGGTGAGCCCCGGCTACGCCTACGAGAAGGCGCCCGACCAGAAGAGCTTCCTCAAGCGGCAGAAGACGCACGAGCTCTTCGAGATGATCCTCTCCAACCGCAAGGACGGGAAGCGTTCGTGGCGGTTCAACCAGTCGCCGCTCTTCCTCGAGTTCCTCATGGGCAAGCGCGACTACGAGTGCACGCCCTGGGGCAACCCCACCTTCAACCTCTTCGGCTGGCAGAAGCCCTGCTACCTGCTGCACGAGGGCTACGTCGACACCTTCGAGGAACTGCTCAACGACACGCCGTGGGAGAACTACGGCCGGGCGTCGGGCAACGCCAAGTGCCAGAACTGCATGGTGCACTGCGGCTACGAGCCGACCGCGGTCGACCACACCTTCAGCTCCTTCGGCGGGCTGTGGGGCACGATCAAGGCGATGCTGTTCAACACCTACGCGAACCCCGCCGCCAAGCAGCGTCTCGCGGAGGAGGCGAAGCGCCCGCATGGGCCGCTCGCGCAGCTGGTGCAGCTTGGCTTCGCGGACGAGGTGAAGAGCGGGGCGGCGTAGGCCAACGATCGCGAGTTGCCCGAGGCATGATCCGCGAGCCCACGTCTGAGAACCGTGGGGCAGTGCCGTTCGAGCGGCGGCGCTCGAGCGATCGACGATGGCTCGGCCGACCCGCTTGCAGCACGGATGGA
>JBMTTG010000201.1:0-5726 GCA_049449095.1 Phycisphaerales bacterium
CGATCGCCACGTCGATCGGCGCATCTCCAAACGCAGCGGGTTCGAGATCGACTTCGCCGGGAAAGTCCGGCGAGACCACGATCGCGCGACCGATGCTGCCCGGGGTGCAGGCAGCCTCGATGAGCGGCGCCGGGCCGGCCGAAGCGGGAAACGGTCGCCCGCGCGATGTCGTGAGGGGGCCCGCGCCGGGAGCGATGCCGGTGTGGATCCGCACCGGATCAAGCGTTCGCAGCGGCATGACACCCTGGTGCAGGATCATTGCCGCGACGTCGATCGACTCGCCGACCGGGACGAACAGCTGTGCCGCCAGGCAGAGTCGGGTGCGGATCCCGTAGATCGCCGCATTCGATCGGAACGCCGTTCGGCGCAGTCGTTCCGCCTGGACATCCGAGTACGACGAACTTCCGATCGAGGCGGCGATCGCTCGGATGGAGGCATGGTCGAGGCGACCCTCGCGCATCGCCGTCTGCAGCGATGACCAGGCCGATTCGATCGACTCGATGCGTCCCGGATCCACCGCGGTGGATCGCAATCCCGCGAGCATCGATCGCAACCCGCGCGGCCCGGGAATCGCCGCGAGGACTCCGGCGAGATTGGAGGAGTACGCGATGCGCCAGCATCGCCACGCGGTGCTTCGGCTGGTGCCGAGCAGGCGTGCGACGGCGCGAGCCCCATCGGCGCCCGGGGGGACGATCTGCTCGAGCGCCGCCCGAAGCGCCTCGCGGAAGACCGACGTCACCGCCTCGATGCGTGGGTCGATCGCGAACCCCTCGCCGCCGCTTCTCGAAGTCGATCGCGGCGTCACGCCGGTCGCTCCGCGAGCCGCCACCGCAGCGAAAGGAACGACGGCATTGGCGGGTAGTCGACGACGGCCCGGAGAAACCGGAACGCCGATGCGGGATGGCCGAGTCGGTCCGCGTGGATCGAGGTGATCGTGCCGATGGCGGGCTTAAGCGCCTCCGAACCGGGCGGCAGCGCCGGGACACCATCGGTCGAAGGCACGGACTCGAGGCGGATCTGCAAGGGCAGGGTCGCGAAGCGGCGTTGCGGCGGCAGCCGACGCGAAGTGAGCAGCGAGGTCCGAAGACGGCACTCGTGGTCGGTCCATGGCGGCATGGAGGCGTGCGTGCCGAGATAGACGATCACCCGTTCGACCGGAAATCCCACCGGCGCTTCCATGAAGCCCGAATCGCCCGGGGCGTCGGCGTACGGAGACGCGAAGTCGAGCGCCGACTCGGCGAAGGCGAGATCGATCGGGGTGGACGGTGGAATCAGGCCGGTCTCGAGTTCGAAGACGTCCGGCAGATCTTGACGTGGGCGCACCGCGGTCCCGAAGAGTCCGGGCGTGGACGCCTCGTGGATCCAAGGGTCATCGTGGTTGCCGACCTGCTCGGGTACGGCCCGGTCCCCGAACTGACCCCGAAAGAGTCGCTGATAGACGATGAGCGGCGGAACGGACCGCAACACCCGCAGCCCGTGATCGAAGAGCGACGCGGCGATGCCGATGCGATCCGATCCGGCCGAGGACGGTTTGGGCGACGGGGCGAACATCTGCATGAAGACCGAGGCGCGGATTCCGATGCCCCAGAGGGTCTGGTTGGCCGACGTGGCCGCCTTCCGAAGTCGCATGGCATCGGATGCGGACCGCGTCGAGGCGGCGTCGTCCGCGCTCAACGCCCGGAGTCCGTCCCGATCGATTCGGCTGCGATCCATCACCGCCCGAAGTTCGGCCCAGCGTGCCCCGATCTCGTCGAGTCGGTCGGCCGGAGTTTCCGCGGCCGCGAGGGCGGCGATCATCACGCGATAGCCGCGCTCGCCGACGATCGCATTGAGGTTCGCTCCAAGATCGTCCGGCTTGACCATCTGCTGGAGGCGCCAAGCGAGCGTTCGGCTGATCTGGAGGCGCTCGACGAGTTCGCCACCGCCCGGGCGATCGCTCCCGAAGATGGCCCGCAGCGCCTGACGCACCGACCCGGTGAAGGCGGCGGTCGCCTCGTGAATCGCCGACGTCCTGGGCCCGGTGACCTCGGGATGTTCGGCGGGCACGGGAGCGGTGGGATCGGGTTGGTGAATCGTCATCGGTGGTCGACGGAACGGGATGTTCGTCCGACTCGAGCCGGTTGGAGCCGTTCGCGGCGCTTCAGGTGACACAAGGCGCGATTCAGGAGACGGAGCATCCTCGTTCGGTGACGGATTATCGACACACTACCGAGATGTCAGACGGCTCGGGAGAGGATCGAATCGGTGAGGTCCATCCGTCTCGACGCGCACGACCCCGGACTTCACCGGGGAACCAGAGGAGCACTTCCAGTGATCGCAACCATCTTTGCACCCTCTCCACGGCTTGGGCTCGTCCTCGCGTTCTCGGCGGCATTGACGGCAGTCGGATCTTCGCAGGCCGCGGTGACGACCTACTACATGTCGCTCGAAAACCAGTCGGGATCGGTTGGCAGCACCAACTTCTCGAACGTAACCGTCCATCTCCAGTTCACCGCCGACACCACCAACATCAGCGGCAATGGCTACGCCACGACCGGTGACCAGATCGGATTCACGCTGACGGGCGGCAGCCTCGGTTCGGACCTTTCGGGAACGTTCGCGAGCAGCCAGAACTGGAGGTTTGAAGCCTTCGATGCGACCAGGGTCTGGAATTTCGCCGCGACGATCGGGTCCAATACTCTGAACGTCTTTGGATTCAAGGCGCCATCGGCAGACGGGCCGTTCACGACGAACGGCATGCTGACGTCGAGCTACTCGAAGACGGTGACGACGCTGCCATCCAGCGGAACAGGCGACTACAGCACCTACGATACCGCGGGTGGCGCCACGCCGTGGGCCAACTGGGCCGGCGCCGCTTCCGGCGGAGTCGGAAGCACGCTCGGGACCTTCATCCTGACTCCGCCGGGCTCGACCACCTACTACAACGGCTCCTTCGGCATTCCGTACTCGCCGTCGGCGGTTCCAGGGGCAGGCATGGCTGGTCTTGCCGCGATCGGCCTCGCGGGTCTTGGTCGGCGTCGGCGCCGCTGAGCGAGCATTCCCGAAGCACTCTCAGGATCACGTGCACCGCCGCCCCTTCATCGGGGCGGCGGTGTTCGTTTGGAGATCGGGTTCTGGCAGTTGGGATCGATCGGTGCGGATGGCGGGATGGGCGACGTTCGGATCGCGGCGCTTCAGGTGACACAAGGCGCGATTCAGAAGACGGCGGACCCTTGCTCGCCGTCGGAATCGGTGAAGACTGCGGTGATTATCGAACGGTCGCGTGAACGGTGCGGCGAGCGAGTCGGGCACCTTCGCACGAGGCTTCGGGATCAGGACCCTCAACCAAGACCGCGTTCGGCGCTTCGCCGGATCGCCTCAGGAGATCGAAACGATGAACCGAGTCCCCCTCTCGTGTGTGCGGCATGCCGGTGTCGCTCTGGGTCTGGCGGTCGCCACCGCCTCGAGCGCCTCCGCCTCGCTCACCTTCACCAACTACACCGGCAACGGACTGGGCAGCAACATTGTCCTCGGCGTCTACGAGAGCGGCGGCACGATCTACGCCGCGACCAGCGGCGGGTTGAGCATCTCGAGCAACCCCGGCACCAGCTGGATCAACCGCACCGCCACCGACGGACTGGGGAGCACTGGAGTCTCGGACGTCTTTGCGATCGGGAGCACGGTTTATGCGGCGACCAGCGGCGGGTTGAGCATCTCGACCAACGGCGGGGCGAGTTTCACCAACTACACCTCCTCGAATTGGGGCGCTGGACCGAGCGGCGTCTTCAGCGTGTCCGTGAGCGGCACCACCGTGTATGGAGGGGGCAACGGCGGCGGCGTGATCATCGGGAGCAACAACGGCGCGAGCTGGACTCAGACGTTGTTCGGCGGCTTGGGATCCACAGTCGTCAGCCAGGTCTACGCCAGTGGAAGCACGGTCTATGCGGCGACCACCTATGGGTTGGGCATCTCGACCAACGGCGGCGCGACGTTCAACAACCGCCTCAACAGCAACAGTGGTCTCGCCAGCAATTCCGTCTCGGACGTCTACGCGATCGGAAGCACGGTCTACGCCGCGACCGCATCCGGGTTGAGCATCTCGACCAATGGCGGAGGGACCTTCACGACCAACCCCGGGATCTCGAACAACCAGGTGAACGCCGTGTATGCGATCAACGGGACGATCTACGTCGGCACGCAGAACGGGCTGAGCGTCTCGAGCGATGGGGGAGTGAACTGGACCAACTACACCACGTCCAACAGCGGGCTCGGAAGCAACAGCATCTATGGCATCTTCGCGACCAGCACGGCGGTCTATGTTGCGACCGCCGGCGGCGTGAGCATCGCGTCCATCGCGGCGGTTCCGGGCGCAGGGCTCGCCGGGTTGGCTGGAGCGGGCATGGTGGCGTCGTGGCGTCGGCGCCGCTGAGCGGCCGCGCGGTGGATCCCATGGGATGGATGACCTCGTCGGGCGGACGGCCGTTCGGCTTGCCGATCACGCGTCGACGACTGGAACCCCATACGCCGCGATCCGAGCATCGGCGGTGACGATCGCGAGCCCCTCGAGTTTCGCCTGCGCGACGATGATCCGATCGAACGGATCGGCGTGATGCAGCGGAAGCGTGGCGACCTCGAGGGCGTGCCCGATCGAGATCGCGAGCGGCTCGAAGCCCTGCTCGTCGAGCACGGCCATGAGATTGTCCGGACAGTCGAGCCGTCCGAGCGTTCGCTTGATGGCGATCTCCCACGCCGACGCGGCACTGACGAGCACCCGCGTCGAGCGATCCGCGATCCTCGATCGGGTCGTTGGCGAGAGGCGGTTCGAGCCTTCGAGCCACCAGAGCAGCACATGGGTGTCGAGCAGAAGCGCGGTCACGCCGTCGGGTCCGCCGATCCGAAGGCCGCGACCCACTCGGCGGGCAGCGGCGCGTCGAAGTCGGATCCGATCCGGACAAGCCCCTTCCACGCCCCACTTCGACGGGATCCCTTGGGCGGCTCGTAGGCGACGAGCCTCGCGATCGGATGGCCAGCCCGGGCGATCACCACCTCCTCGCCCCTCGCCACCCGCTCGAGGAGCTTCGAGAAGTGGGTCTTGGCGTCATGGATGTTGATGACCATGAAGTTAGTCTAGTGGACTAAGTCGGCAGGGCAAGGCGTCGCGTCCGGCAGCGGCGTGAACAGGGCGATGCAGTTGCCCTCGCTGTCCTCGAACTCGGCGACCCAGCCGAGCCCCGGCACCGCCGTCTCGGGGTACAGCTGCCGGCCCCCGGCTGCCACCACCCGAGCCAGCGAGTCGGCGATCGAAGCGGTGCGGAAGTACACCCGCGCCCCTTGCCGACCGGGGATGTAGCTGTCTCCGCGCGCCAGCGCCCCGCCGACGCCCGGCTTGGCCGGGTCGAGGGGGAACAAAGCCATGTGGTTGCCGTCTATCTCGGTCCGCTCCAGCGTCACACCGAACACGGCGGTGTAGAACGCCGCGGCACGGTCGAGGTCGGCGACCGGAATCTCGAAGTAGCACACGGGGTTCATCACTCGAAGACCCTCCGAAGCAAGCGGGATGGCCAGGACGCCTGCGGTCGACGCCCACGCGCGATCGCCCCCCGTGGGGTCACTCCATCTTGCTGGCGCTGTCCATCAGGCCCGCCCGTCGCGCGCACCCAATGCTCACTCCGCGTCCCCCCGCCCCTTCCGCGCCGCGAGATGCTCGTCCCAGCGGACCTTGAGGTCGTGCTCGATCGCAAAGAGGT
>JBMTTG010000202.1:0-5706 GCA_049449095.1 Phycisphaerales bacterium
CGAGAGCACCGCCGCCGCCATCGAGAGCGCCGCGATTGCGCCGAGCGGAATGGCCAGCTTCGCGAAGCCCGAGAGAAGCACCACGCCCGAGAGCGCCGACGCCGCGAGCCAGAACGCGACGCCGACCGACCAGCCTGCCGCGCGGCCCGAAGGTCGGCCGGAGTCGTCGGAGCACCCGCCGCAGGAAGACATCGCGAGCCACGCCGGACCCGCAACGGCGAGGAAGACGAGCATTCGATCGAGCGTGCCCTCGAAACCCGGCGGCTTGAGCATCAGCACCGCGAACGTGCCCGCGAGCGCCACGAGCAGCGAGCCCTTGATCCACGCGGGAATCCTCGGGCCGGGCAACGGGATCGCGAGCGCGCCGGCCGCCGCCGCGATCGTCGCCGACAGCGCCCACAGCCACTGCCACTTCTGGCGCAGCTCCCAGAGCTTGTCGCCTTCCTGCACCCACAGCGCGAGCGCGAAGGTGATCGCGACCGCGATCGCCAGGCCCCACCCGCTCGCCGCCGGCGGCGCTTCGCGACGCCAGAGCCGCATGCCGATCGCCAGCGGCAGCAGGCCCGCCGCCATCGGCATCAGCACGCCCTTCAGCACGATCTCGACTGGGCTCATCGCGGCACTCCCGTTCGAACACTTCGGCGGCGGTCAAACGCGATCGGGCTCGACCGTCGCCTCGAACCACCGACTCGATCGCCGCTCGATCAGGAGCTCACCGCCTCGAGGCCCACGATGATCGAGACCTCGTCGCCGAGTCCGCCCTGATCGACCTGGTAGTCCATGCCGAAGTCGCTGCGGGTGATCGTGAAGGACGCCTCGAAGCCGATCAGCTTCTTGCCGCGCGGCTCGGAGAAGCCGATCCACTCGATCATCGCGGTCACCGGCTTCGTGACGCCCAGCAGCGTGAGGTCGCCCTCGACCTTCCACATCTTGCCGCCCGCGGGCGTCGCCTTCGTGCTCTTGAAGGTCATCTCCGGGAACTCCTTCGCGTTGAAGAAGTCGGGGCCCCTGAGATGGTTGTCGAGCTTCTCGTCGCCGCCGTGCACGCTCGCGACGGGAATGCGGATGTCGAACTCGAGCGAGCCCGACGATCCCGGCGTGTAGGCGATGGTGCCGTTCACGTCGTCGAAGCGACCCCAGAACATGCTCGCCGCGAGGTGCTCGACCCTGAACTGGCAGCTCGAGTGGACGCGATCGACCTTGTAGGTGCCCGCGGCCTTGTCGGGGATCGGCGTGGCCGCCGGGGTCGCCTGACGTGGGGCGAGCGCGAGGGCCACGAGGATCGAGGGGACGGCGAGGGCGATGGCGGTGAAGGTTCTCGATCGCATGGCGGCTCCAAGGGGTGAACGGGCTTCAAGTCGCAAGACGCAAGCAGCCGCCCACGCGGGGACGGCTGCTCGTGGAGAACGTGTTGTATCGCCTGCGATCGGGGAGCGATGCAGATGCCCTGGCGGATGGCTCAGGGATTCTCGGTGGGACACGGCCCCCACGCGCCCATCAGGATCGCCTGATCCGCGCCATCGGTGGTGCCGTTGCCGTCGAGATCGGTCGCGCCGGGCTTGCCCCAGTTCGCGAGCAGGATGCCGAGATCGGCGCCGTTGACGACGCCATCGCCGTTGAGGTCGGCCACGCACGGCGGTGCGGCGGGCGCGGGGGCGGACGCCAATGCGAGCGAAGCGACCGAAGAGGCGAGCAGGGTGGTGATGCCGAGCATGATCTGAACTCCTTGACGAATCGTTCCCGGAAGAGCCGGCCGAGTCCTCCCTCGACCGGTGGTCAAGACTACGTCACGAACCGCGCGAGACAACGCGCCACCTCGCGGGTTTCCGCCCCAAGCGCCGGGGCGAGCCGCGGCAACCCGCGCAGACGGCGGATCAACCGCGATTCCGCCGGCCCTCGTCGATCAGCCGCGTCATGGTTCGGGCGGTTTCCCCACGCGGCCCGGCGAGCCGTGCGGCCTGCTCGTCGGCGTGATAACTCGAACGGACGAGCGGACCGCTCTCGACGACCTTGAAGCCGCGCTCGAGCCCGGTGACGCGGTAGCGCTCGAACTCCTCCGGATGCACCCAGCGGGCGATCGGCAGGTGGTTGCGGGTGGGCTGCAGGTACTGCCCGATCGTCATGATGTCCGCGTCGCTCTCGCGTCGGACGTCCGCGAGGAGTTCATGCACCTCCTCCTCGTGCTCGCCGATGCCGACCATGATCCCGGTCTTGGTGACGAGCCCCCCCGCCTTGATCTGCGCGAGCACCCGAAGGCTCCGCTCGTAGCGGGCCTGCGGACGCACCGCCGGATGCATGCGGCGAACGGTCTCCATGTTGTGGGCGAGGATCTCCGGCCTCGCATCGATCACCTTCTGGAGCGCCTTCTCGTCGCCGAGGAAGTCGCCCACGAGCACCTCGACCGACATCTCCGGGCACGCCTCGTGCACCCGCTCGATCGTCTCGGCCCAGATCGCGGCACCGCCGTCGGGAAGTTCATCGCGATTGACCGAGGTGATGACGACGTGCTTGAGGCCCACGAGCTTGAGGCTCTCCGCGACACGTCGAGGCTCGTCGAGATCGAGTTCCGCCGGACGCCCCGTCTTCACGTTGCAGAAGCCGCAGCTGCGGGTGCAGGTGTCGCCGAGGATCATGATCGTCGCGGCGCCGCGGGCCCAGCACTCGCCGATGTTCGGGCAGCTCGCCTCCTCGCAGACGGTGTGCAGGCGATGCTCGTCGATGATCGACTTCATCTTGCGGAAGCCTTCGCCGCCGGGCATGCGGGCCCGAAGCCAGTCGGGCTTCCTGCCGATGCGGAGGGTCTGGGCCTCCTTCTCGATGTTGTTGAGGACGAAGCCCGTCAGGCTGACCGCCGCATCCCCGAGGTTGCGAGCGGTGTCGCCGCCGAGCGGCCGCGGGTGCCGCGCGAGGGTTCGGGCGAGCGGCGAATTGGGGGCAGGAGCGGGGTCGGGCGTGGCCATGACGGGAAACCGATGGAAGCGGCAAGGGTAGCCGGGACCCGTCCGCGAGATCCAACCCTGTTCCTTGGAGCCCAGAGACGATTCTCAACCATCTGGAGGATTGCGGCGTCGCGGTCCTCCAATCCGTGGTCCCCTCTCCGTCAGACACCAGGTTCCCCGCTGGATGGGCGGCGTCCTTCGGACGACCTCGACCCACTGGGAGACTTCGTGCTGATCCACGGAGCTTGCCCATCATGACCAGCGACTCGAGGCCGCATGCCTCCTCCACCATTGAACCGACCCGATCCGCCCGCCTCACTCGCTACGGCGCCGCGGCTGCGTTCGCCGGCCTTGGCAGCGGAGGAGCGGCCGTCGCTTCGGTGGTGACCTCGTCGTCGGTCGGCTGGTCTGGGTGGACCGGTGTGGTCGCGTCGGTCAACGGCACTCTCAACAACACCGCGTTCGGGACCGCGCTGCTCAACGGTGGGTTTCGCTTCAGCATGAGACAGTGGACGGGGGGTCGACTGGCGTATGCCGGCGCGTTGGGCGGCGGCAACCGAATCGGCAGAAGCCGTCTTGGCGGAGGCTCCGTGATCGGACCAAACCCGCCCGGTGGCAACTGGTCGTCGAACAACGGCACGGCCATCGCGTTCAGTACCAGGTCCCCGAACGGCCCCTGGTCGCCGCTCGGACAGAAGGCGTGGTCGCTCGCGGCCGCACCGGGACCGGATTCCGTCCGCGGGTTCCTGCCGTTCAGGATCGGCGCCGCGAGCGGCTTCTACTACGGCTACTTCGACGTCGAGGTCAGTCGGAACGGCAACACCGTGCCGAGCATGTTCTCGATGACGATTCATGGCTGGGCGTACGAGAACACCTTGAACGGGTCGATCACGACACCCAGCTCCGTCCCGGGTAGCGGCCTCGCGGCACTTGCCGTCGGCGCAGCGGGATTACGCGGTCGACGGCGGCGCTGAGCGGCGCGTCTTCGGCCGCGACCACGTCACGCGGCTGTCGCGCGCTTGGCTCGGCGAACGGTCAGATGGACGGGATGGACTGAATGGACGAGATGGACCCGGAGGGCGAAGCGCTGCACGTGCGGCGGTCTCACTCCTCTCTCCTTTCTCCTCTCTCCTCTCTCCTCTCTGCCCATAGCATCCCGCCTCCCATGGCGATCCAGTACCACCGCGACGTCCTTCCCAACGGCCTCACGCTCCTCGCCGAGACCGATCCCTCGGCGGCGACCGCGGCGGTCGGCTTCTTCGTCCGCACCGGCACGCGCGACGAGCGACCCGAGGAGATGGGTGTCAGCCACTTCCTCGAGCACATGGTCTTCAAGGGCAGCGAACGCCGCGGGCCGGTCGAGACCTCCGAGGAGCTCGACGACCTCGGCCTCGAGCACAACGCCTTCACGAGCCACGAGATGACCGTCTACTACGCCTCGGGCCTGCCGGAGTCGATCCTGCAGGGCGCCGAGGTGCTCGCGGACATCCTCCGGCCGGCGCTTCGCGAGGCGGACTTCGAGGAGGAGCGCGGCGTCATCCTCGAGGAGATCGCGATGTACGCCGATCAGCCCTACTGGGTGCTGATGGAGGAGGCCGGCGAGCGCTACTTCCGCAACCACCCGCTCGGCTTCCGCGTGCTCGGCACCACCGAGACGATCTCGAAGCTCCCGGTCGAGGCGATGCGGCGCTACTTCGCGCTGCGCTACGCGAGCGACTCGGTCGCGGTCGCCGCGGCGGGCAACGTCGACTTCGCCGAGTTCCGCGAGCGTGTCGCCGCGGCCTGCTCGTCGTGGACGCCCTCGGGCGCGAAGCGCGAACATCCGGCGCTCGCGCCCGGCTCGGGCGACTTCACCCTGAGGCGCCCCGAGCTCGCCGCGGCCTATGGCGTGATGCAGATGCCCGCGGTCGATCTGCTCGACCCGCGCCGCTACGAGGCGTCGCTTGTGGCGCAGATCCTCGGCGACAGCGAGGGCTCGCGGCTCTTCTGGTCCCTCGTCGAGACCGGGCTCGCCGAGCAGGCCGATGCGTCGTTCGATCCCCGCGACGGCGTCGGCGAGATGAGCGTCCACTGGGTCTGCGATCCCGAGGCCCACGAGGAGGTCGAGGCGGTCGTTCGCCGCGAACTCGCCGCCTTCGCCGGAAGCCTCACCGACGAGGACCTCGTGCGCAGCCGCGCGAAGGTCGCCACATCGGTCACCCTCGGCGGCGAGAGCCCCTCGGGCCGCATGCATCGGCTCGGCGCCAACTGGACGGTCGGCCGCGAGTACGCGACGCTCGAAGAGGAGCTCGCGCGAATCGAGCGGGTCACTCTTCGCAGCCTGCACGAGTACCTCGAGGCGTTCCCGCTCGTGCCCCGCATGACCGGACGCCTGCTCCCCGAAGCCTGACACGAACCGCTGCGCTCGCGGCCGTTCGCGCTCCTCGGCTACCCTCCGCGATCCTCGTCGCCCGCACCGAAACCCCGATCTCCACGCCATGCCTGACGCCTCGCTCCTCGAGTACTTCGACAGCCCCTCCGACGAGCCGTTCGTGATCGAACACGTCAACGAGGAGTTCACGTCGGTCTGCCCGAAGACCGGCCATCCCGACTTCGGCACCATCACCTTCCGCTACGAGCCGGCGGCGGTGTGCGTGGAGCTCAAGAGCCTCAAGCTCTACTGCCAGAGCTTCCGCAACGAGGGCATCTACTACGAGGCGGTCACCAACCGCATCCGCGACGACCTCGCGCAGGGCATGAGCCCGCGCTGGCTGCAGGTCGTCACCGA
>JBMTTG010000203.1:0-5699 GCA_049449095.1 Phycisphaerales bacterium
CCGGCTCGGGCGGCGCGCGGAGCCAGCGGAGCAGCCCTCGCCGCTGCATCGCGGCCGCGACGGCGTCGGCGCGTCCGATCGTCGCGGCGGAGACGACGATGGATGCGATGCCGACCAGGCCGATCAGGGCCAGCCCCTCGTCGCCGAGGAGCTCCGTCTCGTGGGCCATCGCAGCCAGAATGAAGCTGAACTCGCTGATCTGGCCGAGCGATATGCCCGACAGGATGGCGGTTCGTTCGCCGTATCCGCAGCGTGCGACGAGCCACGCCACGATCGCGGGCTTGACGAGCAGCACGAACGCGCCAAGCGCCAGCGCCGCCGGCCACACCGAGATCGCCTCGGCGAGATCCATGCCCGCGCCGAGCGAGACGAAGAAGAGGGCGATGAAGAAGGCCATCAGCGGCTGCAGCCGCCGCGCAAGGTCGTGCGCGCAGGGAAGCTGAGCGAGCGAGATTCCCGCGAGAAACGCGCCGATCTCCGCGGAAAGACCGAGCATGCTCGCGAGCCCGACGAAGGCGAGGCACCAGGCGATGCCCCAGACGGTGAGGGTCTGCCCGCTCCGCGCCGCCCAGCTGAACGGCCGATCGAGGAGGTACTTCGAGGCGAGCACCGCGAGTCCGAGCAGGACCGCCATGCCGAGAAAGGCCATCGGCATCTTCGCGAGCGCCTGGGCGATCCCCGGCGACGCGGCTCCGCCATCGCCGTCGAATCCGTGCAGCACCGTCATGCCGAGGATCACCGCGAGGTCCTGCAGCAGCAGCACGCCGACCGCGATGCGGCCGTGCAGCGAGGAGAGTTCGCCTCGCTGCTCGAGGAGTCGAACCACCACCACGGTGCTCGAGAAGACCATGGCCGCCGCGAGCAGGAAGGACTCGGCCGCGGAGAGCCCGGCCAGCGGCGCCAACACCAGGACGATGGCGCACCCCGCGACGAAGGTCAGCACGATCTGGCCGACGCCGGCGATGAGCGTCACTCGCCCAAGATCGCGGACGCGATCGAAGGAGAGTTCAAGTCCGACGAGGAAGAGGAGCAGGACGATCCCGAGGTGCGAGATCTGCGCGATCTGATGGGCGCCTGACGCCGGCTGCGACGGCGACGCATCGGCCGTTCCGTCCTCGGGAGGAAGGTCGGATTCCGGAACCGTCCCGGCGGCGGCACCCTCCTCGAGGGCGGAAGCAGCCGGAGGCTCCTCGAACGAGACGAGGCCGAGCACCGGACCGATCGCGAGGCCCGCGCCGATGCACAGGACGATCGCCGGCAATCCGAGTCGGCGCAGCAGGAGGATCAGCGCGGTGGCGCCGATCACCATCACGCCGAGAGTCTTCAGGAAGGCTGATTCGTCCATGCGGGCCTGCGAAGGGACCGCGAGGATAGTCGGGCGAAGGCGTCGCTCCCGTTCAGCCGACGGCGGATCCGGTGGCCATGTGCACCTCGACCTGCGGGAAGGGAATGCCGATCGACGCTGCATCGAGCGCCTTCTTGCACGCGGCGAGCAGGGCGTCCTTGCCGGCGAGCACGTCGGAGGTGGCGACCCACACCCGGATCGACCAGTTCACCGAGCTCGCGGCGAGTTCGTCGAGGACCACCACCGGATCGCGGTCGGCGATCCGCTGCGGCAGGGCGGTCGCCGCGGCAAGCAGGATCTCCCGCGTCCGTTCGAGGTCGGCGTCGTAGGCGGTGCCCACCACCACGTCGACGCGGCGCATCGGGTTGTGGCTCATGTTCTCGATGGTGCTGCCGAAGACCGCGCCGTTGGGCACGATGAGCCGGCGGTTGTCGGGGGTGTCGATGACCGTGGCGAAGAGCTCGATCTCCCGCACCGTGCCCGAGTTGCCGCCGATCTTGACGGCGTCGCCGACCTTGAAGGGCCGGAAGACGAGCAGCATCACGCCCGCCGCGAGATGGCCGAGCGTGCCTTGGAAGCCGAGGCTGACCGCGAGGCCGACCGCCGCGATCAGCGCCGCGAAGCTGGTGGTCTCGATGCCGAAGATGCCCAGCGTCGCGACGAACGCGAAGGCGAGGATCGCCCATCGGACGAGGTTCGAGAAGAAGATCGTCAGCGTCGGATCGAGCCGCTTCGCCCGCTCGGCGCGGCGACGGATGGCGCCGGAGACCCAACGCGAGAGGAGCCACGCGCCGAAGAGCAGCACCAGCACCTTCGCGACGTCGAGCGCGAGGTCGATCCCGTTGGCCTCGAGCCAGCCGGTCCATTCCGCGAGGTTCGCGGGATCCTCCGGCAGGACGTACTTGGCGGCCGATGCGGCGGCTTCGGCGGGCGTCACGGTGGGCGATGGCGGAGCGATCACGGGAGGCGTCCTCCAGGGAGTGTCGCGCGGAATGCACGGCTGGGATGGAAGAGGCGATCCAAGGCGGACCGCGAGCGAGGAAGGGTAACGAATGGGCCTCGCGGCCTCGGCGATCCCGCGGCGATCGCGGTTTCGCGCGTGGCTAGGCCGGGCGTTCGCCCTCGATCGTGAGCGTCGCGTGACGAGGCTTCGCCGCCGAGGACTTCGCGCAGCCGCCGCAGGCCGGCGTCGTCGACTTCGAGGCGAACAGCGGTCGGACCACGAGCGCCACGCCTGCGAGCGCGATCAGCGAGACCACCCAGAACTGCCAGTCGCCGAGCGGAATCGACGAGACGGCCTCGTGGGCTGCGGCGACGACTTCGGGTGTGGGGCTGCTCACGCGAAGCCCGCCCACTGCAGGCCGTGGTAGGCGATGAAGGCGCCGGCGTAGGCGACCGCGGTCATCCACGCGAGCTGCAGGCCGGCCCAGCGCCAGCCGCCGGTCTCGCGGCGGGTGACCGCGAGGGTCGGAAGGCACTGCATCGCCAGCACGAAGAAGACCAGGAGGCTCGCGCTCGTCGCCGTCGTGAAGACCGGCGAGCCGTCGGGCCGCGTGGACTGCTTCACCGCCTCGACGACGCCCTCGCCGTCGTCGGGATCGTCGGCGCCGGTGAGCACCGCCATCGTGGAGACGAAGACCTCTCGCGCGAGGAAGCTCGTGAGCACTGCGACGGTGAGGTTCGCGTCGTAGCCGATCGGCGCAAAGAGCGGCTGCGCGATGCGGCCGAGTCGGCCCGCGAAGCTGCCTTCCTGCTGGGCGCGGGCTTCGAGCGCGTCGGCTTCGGCCCACAGCGGCGCGGCGGCTTCCGCAGCGGCCTCCGCGGAGGCGGCCGAGGTCTCGATCAGGCTCGCCTCGGCGCGAAGCGTCTCGGCTTCGGGCGGCGTGGCCGCGACGGGGTATGCGCTCAGCCACCACATCACCACGCAGATCGCGAGGATCACCGTGCCGGCGTTCTTGAGGAAGACGATGGCGCGATCCCACGTGGAGAGCGCCGCAGAGCGGATCGACGGCAGGCGGTACGGGGGCAGTTCGAGGACCATGGGGCGCGAGCGGCCCTTGAGCAGCGTCTTCCGCACCAGCCACGCCGAGGCAAGGCCTGCGACCGCGCCGAGCAGATAGCAGCCTGCAAGCGCCAGGCTTGCCCGAAGCGGGCTGTCGGGGAAGAGCAGCGTCGTCAGCAGCACGTAGACGGGCAGCCGCGCCGAGCAGCTCATGAACGGCGCCACGAGAATCGTCGCGAGACGATCGTGCCGATCGGGGATGAGCCGCGTGCTCATGATGCCCGGCAGCGCGCAGGCATGGCTCGAGAGCAGCGGAATGAACGCCTGCCCGGGCAGCCCCACCTTGCACATGAGCCGGTCCATCACGAACGCGGCGCGGGCGAGATAGCCGGTGTCCTCGAGGAGCGAGAGCAGGAAGAAGAGCAGGCAGATCTGCGGAAGAAAGACCACCGTGCCCGCGATGCCGCCGACGATGCCGTCGGCCACGAGATCGGCGATCGGGCCTGCCGGGATCGCGGCGCGGGCGGCGTCGCCGAGCGAGGCGAAGAGCACGTCGATCAGGTCCATCGGGACCGAGGCGAGCGAGAAGATCGTGGTGAAGAGGCCGAGCATCATCGCCGCGAAGACGACGAGTCCGAGCACCGGATGGGTGAACGCGCGATCGAGCCGATCGCGGAAGGTGTCGCGCGGCGAACCCTCGCTCGCGGCCCCGCCGACGCTCTCCGCGACCATGCGGCTCGCCCATTCGGCGCAGGCGTCGCTGCGGCCGGGCCGATCGGGGCAGGGGTGCTCGGGCGGCTTCGCGCGATCGATCGCACGGAGCAGTTCATCCACGCCCTTGCCGGAGCGGGCGCTGATCGGCACCACCGGACTGCCGATGCGGGCCTCGAGCTTGGTCGCGTCGATCGAGAGCCCGCGTCGCGCCGCGACGTCGATCATGTTGAGGGCGACCACCATCGGGAGATCCGGGCGCGCCGCAGCGGCGAGGAACTGCAGATTGCGCGGCAGGTTCGTCGCGTCGAGCACCGCGAGCACCGCGTCGGGCTGGAAGCCCTCGAGGCGGCCATCGAGGCAGTCGCGGCAGAGCTTCGACTCGGGCAGGTCGAGTTCGAGTCCGTAGCTGCCGGGGAGGTCGATCAGCTCGAGCCGCTGCGAACCGAGCGAACACGGGCCAAGCCGCGCCTCGACGGTGCTTCCCGGAAAGTTCGCGGTGCGCGCCCGCACGCCGCACAGCCGGTTGAAGAGCGTGGTCTTCCCGGTGTTGGGATTGCCGATCATCGCGAGACGAAGCGGCGCGGCGGGATCGCGCGGCGTGGTCAACCGTTGCGGTCGCGATTCGGTCGTCGAGTCGGAGGCGGGCGAGGTCACCATCGTCGGCGTTCGATCGCGGCGAGGCTCGCGCCTCCGCGTTCGCGGCTCACTCGGCGGTTCGGCCGCCCGCGTCGACGGCGGCGGGGCAGGAGGCGCCGCAGGGCGTCGTGAAGATCCGACAGGCCACCGAGGCCGCGAGGCCCAGACGGGTCTGAGCGACCTCGATGATGCACGGGCTCCCGGAGCGGCAGATCCGCACTTCGGCCCGATCCGAGAGCCCCATCGCCTTGAGCAACGCCGCCTCGTCGGCGGAGAGTCCGGTCAACTCGACCACCGCCCGTTCCCCGGGCCGGAGCACGGAGAGTGGGATGCGGTCAGGAGTTGCAGTTGGCACGGCCATGTCGGAGTCTCGTTCGGGGACGTCCCGAAGGATATTGCGACTGGGTCTCAGCGGCAAGTGGAGGATGGACTTTGGCTGGCGGGCCCGAGGGGCCGAGTCGGGGGCGGGGATCTTCCGCAGCGCGGTGCGGCGCTTCGCGGTGGTCCGAGCCTGAAGCGATGGGCCCGATGGGTCTTCATGAGACTCGGAACGAAACGGACGTCTTCCAGTTCGCACGTCGCGGCCCGCGAACGGCTGGCGTGCCGTCACCGCAGAGGGGGCGCGGTGTCCACTCCGATCTTCTGCCGCAGGCTGCGGCGCTTCCGCAGGCTGCGGCGCTTCCGCGGTTCGGAGTCCATTCCGTCCAGTCCGTCCACCCCGTCGACGAAACCGCCCGCCGAGCGAAGCGAGCGTCGACCGCGTGAAGTGAGCCGCGTGAAGTGGACTGCCCCCACGCGTACGCTGACGGCGTTGCCACTTCTCCGAACCATCGCGTGGCTTCTCGGTGGCGTCGCGACGCTCGCGCTCGCCGCGTGCGGATCGCACGACGATCCGCATCCGGGCTGGGTGGAGGTCGACCCCGCGCAGGGAGACGTGCCACCGGTGCCGCAGGAGTTCCGCGGCCTGTGGGTCGCGTCGGTCGCCAACATCGACTGGCCGAG
>JBMTTG010000204.1:0-5607 GCA_049449095.1 Phycisphaerales bacterium
GGGCAGGCGTCGTTGCAGTCGGGGGTGCCGTCGCCGTCGGAGTCGGTGTCGGCGACGCCACATCCACAGGCGCCGGGCGCGGTCTTGTTCGGATCGCTGGGGCAGGCGTCGTTGCAGTCGGGGGTGCCGTCGAAATCCGAGTCGAGCGCGCAGGGGTTCGCATCCTGGGTGACCACGATGGTCGTGGTCGCCGAGATCTCGCCCGCGATCGTGACCGTGGCGGTGCGGCTGGTCTCGGTCTCGTTGGCGGCGACGGTGAACGAGAACCCTCCGCTGCCGGTGCCGCCGTTGCCGGTCAGCACCAGCCACGCGGCGTTCGAGGTTGCGGTCCACGAGCAGTTCGAGTTGGCGGTCACGGTGGCGCTCACCGATCCGGACGAGCCCGCGAATCCGAACGCGGTTGTCGCCGCGGATGCGGTGATCGAGCCACAGGGATCCGTCGGCGTCACGCCGAAGATCACCACGCGGACGTTCGCGTAGGTCACCGCGCCGGAGGAACTCCAGCCGTTCTTGATCTTGAACTGAAGGGGGCCGCTCGAAGGCAGCGCGAGCGTGCCGGGCATCGCATCGATGTAGACGCCGTCGGCCGCCGAGCCGCCTCCATCGAAGCTCCAGGCGCCGACGCTCGGGTAGCCAAGTCCGCTGTTGAAGCCTCCGGCCTGGATGCCCGAACTCCCGTTGGAGAAGCCGACGCACAGGTCCGAAGCCCACGACTCGCCGGCTCCGGTGTAGTCGAAGGCGACGGCGAACCCGGTCATCGTGCCGGAGTAGCCCGTCAACGAGACGGTGGCGACCTGTCCGCCGGAAAGGGTGAAGGTGCCGACATCGAACGCGGCGCCGTCGCAGTCCGTGCCACCGTCGCTGTTCCAGTCGACGTCGAGTGAGCCGCAGCCGCACACCGAGTTCGCCGCGACCTGATAGGGATCGCTCGGGCACGCGTCGTTGCAGTCCGGAGTCCCGTCGCCGTCGGAGTCGTCGTCGGCGACGCCGCATCCGCACGAACCCGGCTCGCTCTTGGCGGGATCGGTGGGGCAGCCGTCGCACACGTCGCCGACACCATCGCCATCGCCATCGGCCTGATCCGCGTTGGGGATGAGCGGACAGTTGTCGCTCGAGTTGGGGATCCCGTCTCCGTCGCCGTCGCCGTCTCCGTCACCGTCGCAGTCGCACGGCAGCAGCGAGCGGTAGTGGGTGATCGTGCAGCGCATCCGACGTGCCTGCTGCTGCGTGAACTGGTTCATGCAGGCGTCGTCGGTGTAGTTCATGTAGTTGGCGAGCGGATCCGGAGTCGAGCAGCTGGAAGCGCTGCCCGGGCAGCCGTAGTTGGGATTCTGCTGCGGGTTGGTGTCGCAGATCGTGTCGCCGGTCGAGTTGCAACTGGAGTTCCCGCACCCTCCGTCGAAGGTGTGGAAGAGGCCGAGGTAGTGCCCCACCTCGTGGGTCAGGGTGCGACCGAGGTCGAACGGCGCCTCGGCGGTGCTGCAGTTGCCGAACGCACTCCAGAGGCAGACCACCCGATCGGACGCCGATCCCGGCGATCCCTCGTGCGGCAGGAAGGGCACGTACCCGAGGGCTCCTCCGGCGGTGTTGGTGTAGATGTTGAGGAACCGCTGGGGATCCCAGGCCAGGGT
The DNA here is from genome assembly GCA_049449095.1 of Phycisphaerales bacterium. Taxonomy (GTDB): domain Bacteria; phylum Planctomycetota; class Phycisphaerae; order Phycisphaerales; family SM1A02; genus VGXO01. The sequence goes on from JBMTTG010000204.1 coordinate 1,632, forward strand.
GTTCCAGTAGGAGCCCCCGTCGTTGAACCACGTGTCGTTGTTGGAGTAGGTGATTCCGTCGGTCGCGTTGCCGCTCGGGTCGGTCTCGGCGAGGAAGAACTCCACGCGAACGTCGTATCCGCCGTCGCCGTTGGAGCCGAGCATCGCCCGGAAGTCCTCGTTGAGAATGTCGATCTGGTTCTGCACGCAGGCGGCGGAGATGTTTCCCTGCGTGCCGGCGCTGTTGCGAATCACGTGCACCACCACCGGAATCCGGTAGAGCGTCCCGACCCCGGGCTCGTACTCGCCGGCCGGATTCGTCGAGTTGCCGCAATCGGCGGGGGATCCGACCAGCGACTGCTGACCGGGATCCTCTCCTCCGTCATCGTCGTTGCGAGTCGGCGACGGGGTGCCGCACCGCATGCCGAAGGCGCGGAACACCGGGGATCGGAAGTACTCCGACCAGCTGTCGTAGGTCTTGTCGCCTTCGACGACGACCCGACCGGCATCGTCCTGCCAGACCTTCGGACGGTCATCTCGCTGGGCGTGGGCGGATCCGACGCTGAAGCCGATCGAGAGGATGGCGGTGGCTGCCATTCGCAACAAGGTTGAAGACATCGAAGACTCCAGGCCGGTGTGATCCTGAGGGCCCCGGACCGCCGTCGGTTCGAGTCGCGTACTCCGACCGGCCTCGTGAGAGTCCTCGTCGAATCGGCGCACGGTACTGAACCCACCGCGCCCCGATCATGAGGTGTGGACCCCCTTGTCGACCCCGAGGGGAAGCGAGTGTGGCCACCTCTGTCGCGGGTGGACCGGTGGCGGGCAAGTCCGCATGAACGCGTAAGGGCCTTGTCCAGGTCGGAGAATGGCGATCGTCCGAAGCCTCCCGCCGGCAATCAGGACGCCGTCGGTCCGAGATGCACTTCGCTGCGATCCTCGATCCAGTCGAGGTCGAGCCGGTCGCGGGTGAAGGCACGCAGACGGTCGAGATCGACCTCCGCCGCCTCGCGCGCGATCTCGGCAAGCGACCGCGGCCTGCCGAGGCGATCGAGGTCCGAGGCGAGTTGGGCGGCTCGGGAAGTCGTGCTCTCGCTCTGGGCGAGCAGCGAACGTCGAAGGGCCACCGAGGCGCGTCGAAACTCCGCCTCGTCGATTCCCTGCGAGATGCCTGCGAGGCCGTCGAGGATCAGGCTCCGGCTCTCGCCGATCCGCTGCGGCGTGCTGCCGGCGTAGATCGAGACGATCCCGCGGTCTCGACCCAGCGCCGCGGAGGCGGCGACCGAGTAGCAGAGCCCGCGCTTCTCGCGGAGCTCGACGAAGAGACGGCTCGAGGCACCGCCGCCGAGGATGCGGATCGCCAGCGCCCAGGCCGCCGCATCGGGATCCCGCGCCGGAGGCGCATCGAGGGCCATCCCGAGATGGACCTGCGCGGAGTCCTGCGGGATCCGCGTGGTGCCGCGGGTCGGCTTCGCGAGTTCGGTCGGTTCGGGCGCGGAGCCCTCCCATCCCTCGAGGAGTTCCGTGAGTCGGCGCTCGATCGCCTCGGGATCGACGCGGCCCGCGATCGCGAGGATCGAGCCGCCCGGGCGGACATCCCGCGCCCATCGCGTGCGGAGGTGATCGATGCGGATCGCGCGAAGGCCCTCGGCGTCGCCGAAGCCGGTCCGATTGAAGGGCGAGGGTTGATGGCGCTCCGCGAGCCTCAGCATCGCGAGCCGCTGGGGCTCGTCCTCGAGGCTCTCGAGCGATTGAAGGCACAGGCTTCGCACCGCGTCGAGCGCGTCGGCGGGAAGCCGCGGGCGGCGCACCAGATCGACGAGCAGCGGGAGCGTGTCCGCGAGCCGATCGCCGAGCATGGTGGCGCCCAGCCGCAGATGCCGGTTGCCGTTGGCGAGGGATCGCTGCACACCGAGGCGATCGAGGGCGTCGCTGAAGCCGCGGCTGTCGAGGTCGCCGCTGCCGCGCAGGGCGAGTTCCGAGAGGATCGCCGCTTCGCCCTGTCGCGAGAGGTCATCGCCGCTGTCGCCAAGCGGAAGCAGCCAGGAGACCGCGACGGACGCGCACGAGGGCATCGGCTCGATCACCACCGGCAGACCGCAGGGCAGGGTGAAGCGTCTCGGTTCGGGGGCGGCGTCGGACGTCGTCAAGGGTGCTCCTCGGGATCGTGCCGCCGTGACGAACGCGGGAAGGCGGCGGGCGAGGACTGTAGCGGCGGGCTTCACCATCTTGCCCAACCCGCACCGCCGGCGCGATTCGCTTCGTCGCGGCGGCTCCGCCATGGATGGCGGCATGCCGATCGCCGATACGCCCGGTTCCGGTGAACGGACCGGAGCAAGCCATGCGACGACTGCTCGACCTCATCGCCCTTGGTGTCGTGATCGTGCTGCTGCTCGGCGCGGTGCTGCATCTCAACCACCAGCGCCGTCGCGACGAGGCGGTCTCCTCCGCGCGCCTCGCGGTCGAGCGCATCCAGGCCGAGATCACCCTGCTTCAGGCGATCGGCAAGGCCGCCGATCGGCACGACGCGTCTCGCGGCATCGATCCGACGTGGTTCGACGGCGAGCTCCCCGTCAACCCGCTGCTCGTCGAGCAGTCGCGATGGATGGATGTGGCCACCGCTGCCGAGGCCATGCGCCGCCACCCGCGGGTGTGGCAGGTCGAGGACGGCGGGGAAGAGGCGATGTTCTGGTACAACCCGATGCAGGGTGTGGTCCGGGCGCGCGTTCCGGCGCAGCGTTCGAAGGAACTCGCCCGCGAGCTCTATGCCGAGGTCAACAACCTCGGGGCCGAGCTCGAGTGACCTCGGCGAACGCCTGAAGATCGGCCTCGGGATCGATCGGCCTCGGGATCGAGGTTCCGCGCGATGCGGCCGACGGTTCGGCCGTCTGGGGCATCAGCGGCAGAGGCTGTTCTCGAAGGCGTGCATCCCCGGAGCCTGGCCCACGAGCCAGCAGATCGCCTCGATCGCGCCGCGGGCGAAGACGTCGCGGTCGAGCGCCCGGTGGCTCACGAGGATCTCCTCGTCGACCGTCGAGAGCCGCAGCTCGTGCTCGCCGACGATGCCGCCGGCGCGCACGGAGTGGATGCGTCCGGCGAGGCGATCCGCGCCGCCCGTCTCCCGGACCAGATCCGCGAGCATGATCGCGGTGCCCGACGGCGCGTCGCGCTTCCCGCGGTGATGTCGCTCGAGCAGATCGAAGTCCCACGCGGCGTCGACGTCGGCGAGCGCTCGGACGAGCCGACGAAGGATCGCGACGCCCCGAGAGAGGTTCGGCGCGACCATGACCGGGACTTTTTTTGCCGCCCGCTCGGCCGCCTCGAGCGTCGTCTTGGAGAGACCGGTCGTGCCGACGAGGATCGCCGCGCCTCCCCGTTCGGCGTTCTCGAGCGCCGACCGAGCGCCCTCGTCGCTCGACACCTCGATCACGGCGGATATCGCGGAATCCTCCGGGAGAAACAGCGGATTCGCGCGATCGTGCGACGCGACGATCGAGAGCCGCGGATCGCCTTGGGCCAGTGCCGCGATCCTCGCGCCGAGCCGGCCGGTGGCGCCTTGCAGCGCGACTTGAATGGGTTCGATGCGGTCGGTGCCCGGAGTCCCTTGTGGAGCAATTGTGTCAAGTCGCTTCACGGGGGAACCCGATAACGCTACAACTCGCTCATCGTGGGAATGCCGCTCCCGTTACGCTGGCGTCATTCCCTTCACTCCGACACGAGAGCGTAACAACAAGGAAAGCCAGTCATGGCGAAGAAGAAGAAGGCCGCGAAGAAGGCGACCAAGAAGGCCGCGAAGAAGGCGACCAAGAAGGCCGCCAAGAAGGTTGCGAAGAAGGCGACCAAGAAGGCCGCCAAGAAGACCCGCCGGAAGGTCGCCAAGAAGGCTGCCACCAAGGCGCCGCGGCGCAAGGTCGCCCGCAAGAAGGGTGCCCGCCGCTAAAGGCAGCGAAACAACGCGGCGGAGCCGAATCGCGGTTCCGCCGGCACGAGCCGTGGGGGG
>JBMTTG010000205.1:0-5559 GCA_049449095.1 Phycisphaerales bacterium
CAACCGTCCCCGTCGAAGTCGACGACGCTCGCGCCGGCGGCGCGGCGACTCGAGCCGAGTCCGCTTGCACCGGTCACGTCGGTGAACTGGAATCCCCCATCGTTTCGATAGAGCCGGTCGGGCTCGGCCCACTGTCCGAAGAAGAGGTCGAGGTCGCGATCGCCGTCGTAGTCGAAGGCCAGCACCACCGAGGCCTTGGCCAGCGGGAGGATTCCGGTCGAGAACGATCGATTGCTGAAATGACCGGTGCCGTCGTTTTCGAAGACGCCTGGAAGACCGTTCGATCGGCCGACGAGCACCAGATCGGGGTCGCCATCGCCATCGAGGTCGGCGATCGCAGTTCCGAACCCCGCCGATCCCTCGGTCAACGCGCCCCACGGACCACGCATGGTGTACTGGATGCCACGGGCCCACGACTCCTCGTTGAACCACGGCCCCTGCGCGATCAGCGGAGCTGCGGACGCCCCGGCGAGAGCGACCGCCAGGCCGAATGTGATTCCGCCGGTTCGCCGAGGCGGGGCCGACTCGTGCGCAGCGTCGCTCACGATCCGTCTCCACTCTGCCACTCGGTGAGGACTCGGCCGAGGTCGGCCCCGTCGACGGATCCATCTGCATTCACATCCGCCAGCAGATCATCGCTGCCCCAGCGGGCCAGCAGTTGCGCGAGATCGGCCGCATCGACCTGCCCACTCCGATCCAGATCGGCGCGGCGCCACCCGGCACGTGCGAAGAACGGCTCGAGGTCGGATCGGTCGATGCGGCCATCGCCATCGAAGTCCATCATCTCTCGTCCCGGGATGAGGCTCTCGCCGATCCACGCAAGCAGTCGCGCAAGATCGGACTCGTCGACCATCCCATCCTCATCGCCATCGCCGAGTCGATCGGGATGATGGATCGTCCAGACGGTGTCTGCCGGCATGTTCCGCACCACGCGAACCGCACCCCCCGCCGGCCAGCGAACCTCGATCTCATCGACCACCGAGGCATCGCCGAGGCCGAAGTGAAGCACGAGTTCGCTCTGCCCCTTGAAGCCGTTGCCTCCAACGCGAATCTCCTGCCACTGTTCGGCGACCGCTCCCTCCCGGGGCCGTTCGACCCGCAGCGTCGCGGCCGCCCCGACCGCATGCCAGTTCGGATGGATGCCAGCGATCCTCAGACGGCACCAGTGCTGCGCTCCGCCGGCGTGGTTGACGAGCAGCGAGACGTTTCGACCCATGTCGTTCTGCACCATGTCGAGATCGCCATCGCCATCGACGTCTCCAAACACCGAGACCATGGAGTCGCCTTCGGACCCTTGCACTCCGAAGGCCTCGGCACACTCCTCCATCGGAGGCGTCCCGACATTGCGGAAGAGCAGGTTCGGCACGCTCGAGTTGTTGACGTAGAGATCGAGCCGACCGTCGTTGTCGAAGTCCCAAAAGTGCGTGCCCCATCCGGTCTCATCCACCGTGACGCCCCACTCCGCGTCCGAGCGGACATAGCGGCCCAACTCCTGACTCAAAAGGAGATGGTTTCCCGGAGCAGGCCCAAAGGTGATGTCGGTGTTCGTGACGTAGAAGTCGGTGACACGGTCGCCATTCAGGTCTCCCGCGGCCAGTCCCATCGAGTTGAGTTCGACCCCGGCTCCGCTGGGCTCGCTGACATCGACGAACAGTCCGTTCTCGTTGCGCCAAAGCTGATTCGAACCGGCGATGTTCCGGTTGTCGTTGCTCAGGTAGAGACCAGGCCAACCGCCGTCATCGATGATTGCGAAGACCGCCTGGAAGCCGAGGAACGTCGAGTCGACGCCAGCGGCGACCGCAACCTCCTCGAAGGTCCCGTCGCCGAGGTTCCGGTAGAGGAGGTTTCTGGAGGCCGCCGGATTCGGCGAGTAGTTGCAGATGTAGACGTCCAGCCAGCCATCGCCGTCGTAGTCGGCCGAGGCCGCCCCCTGAGACTCCATGCACATGCCAAGGCCAGCCTGCTCGGTCACGTCGGTGAAGAGGAAGTCGCCCTCGTTGCGATGCAGCCGGCTCGGTCCCGGCGTCTGCGTGAAAAGCAGGTCGAGGTCTCGGTCCCCGTCGAAGTCGAAGGCGATCATGCCGCTTCCTTCGGGAAGCGGGAGCATTCCCGAATCGAAGGATCGGTTGATGAAGTGCCCCGTGCCATCGTTCTCGAAGACGCCCGGAAGCCCGTTGCTCCGGCCCATCAACACCAGATCGAGGTCATCGTCTCCATCGAGATCGGCGAGGGCCATGCCCCATCCAAATGCGCCCGACGCCTGGTAGCCCGGGATCGAGTACTGGATCCCGCGTTGCCAGCCCTCTTCGGTGAAGGGGATCTGCCGCGCGCCCGCCTGCAGGGCCAGCCCCTTCGCCAGCAGAACGCCGATCGCCGCAGAGGCGCCCCTGATCAACTCCTGCTGTCCGCGGCGACCTTGCATCGGAATCTCTCCGTCGGTTTATCAACCATGAGTACCGCGAAGACGATCCTGAGCAAGCGCCGGGGGCTTCGATTCTGCAAGGTCGGCCCTTCGAGCAACGGATCACAGCACCCGTTCGCTCTTCTGTTCCGAGTCCTACCGGTGGCTCGAGGAACTCTCGATGCGGATCGACGATCGACTCGCGACGGTATCGTCTGGATCGCGGGGCTGGTAGCTCAGCGGCCTAGAGCAGTCGACTCATAATCGATCAGACCTCGGTTCGAATCCGAGCCAGCCCATGACTTCATCCCGCCGCGACGCCGATCCACGGCGGAATCCGACCGGGCGTGCGTGCGAAGCGTTCCCCATGCCCCACGCCGCTCCCGCCCCCGTGTCGCCGATCGCCTCCGGCGTCTCCTCGCTTCCCGATGCCGATCGCCCTCGCTGGATGCGAGGCTGGCTCGCGGCGGCAGGGATCTACAACCTGATCTGGGGTGCCTTCGTCATCCTCTGGCCCACGGGTCTTGTGGAGATCGCCGGGCTCGAGATGACTGCGGCCGGCCTCGCGATCTGGCAGTGTCTGGGCATGGTGATCGGCGTCTACGGAATCGGCTACCTCGCCGCGAGCCTCGATCCCCTTCGCCACTGGCCGATCACGCTGGTGGGTCTGCTTGGCAAGATCTTCGGACCGATCGGCTTCGTGTGGACCGCCTCGCGTGGCGAGATCCCGTGGTCGTTCGGCTGGACCATCCTCACCAACGATCTCCTCTGGTGGATTCCGTTTGCGCTCATCCTGAAGGGCGCGTGGGAACAGTCGCGAAGCGAACAAGGCGGATCCTCGCCGTCGCTCGACGAAGCGCTTGACGCGTCGCTCGTCACGGATCCCAAGGGCGTTCGTTCGCTGAGGCAGGTCACGGAGGATCGGCCGGCGATGCTCGTCTTCCTGCGGCATGCCGGCTGCACCTTCTGCCGCGAGGCGGTCTCGGATGTGCTGGCGAAGCGCGAGGCGATCGAGGCGGCCGGCGCCACGCCGGTCTTCGTGCACATGGGCTCCGAGCGGGAAGGCGACGCGTTTCTCGCGAAGCTCTCGGCGGCCGACCTCCCGCGGATCGCCGACCCGGAGCGCCGTCTTCACCGACTCGCAGGACTCGGACGCGGCACGCTCGGCGAGCTCTTCGGATGGCGCAACTTCGTCCGGGCGATCGCCGCCGCTCGCCACGGCGTGGGCTATCCGATCGGAGACCCGCTTCAGATGCCGGGCACGATGCTGATCCACCGGGGACGCGTGATCGCCGTGCATCGCCATCGCTTCGCCGGCGAGCGCCCCGACTACGCGTCGCTCGCCTGCGCCGCAGCCGGCTGAGCCACGCCTCGACGAAGCTTCGCGCGGAGACGGAGGGCGTTCCCGACCACGCTGAGGTCGCTGAGCGCCATCGCGCCCGCGGCGATCAACGGTCCGTGGATGCCGAGAAGCCCCAGCGCCGCGATCGGAATCATCGAGACGTTGTAGGCGAACGCGAGAAAGAGGTTCTGCCGGATCGCCACCAGCGTCATCCGCGCGATGCCGATCGTCTCGGGGACCGCCAGCACGCGATCGCCCGGCACCACGATGCCCGCCGACTCGATGGCGACCGAGGTCCCGGAAGCAAGCGCCAGGCCGACCTCGGCACGAGCCAGCGCCGCGGCATCGTTGACTCCATCGCCGACCATGACCGTGCCTCGAGGAGTCGACTCGATGAAGGCCAGCTTGCCGGTGGGATCGGTCTCCGCCACGACCGAACCGGAGTCGATGCCGACCCGCTCCGCGATCTCGATCGCTCGTGCACGTCGGTCGCCGCTCAGCATCGCGACGTCGAGGCCGAGCCCGCGAAGCGCGGCCACGGCGGCGGATGCATCGGGGCGAGGCTCGTCGGCGAGATCGATCGTGCCGATCGCCACGCCATCGACTCGAATCTCGCAGGACGCCTCGGCGGAGCGCACGACCTCGATGACTCGTCCGGAGACGCGGCCGCGAACCCCCTGCCCCGGCATCGACTCGAAGGACGACACCGCCTCGATCCGCAGACCGCGCGACCGAGCCGCCTGCACGATCGCCTTGGCGAGCGGATGCTCGCTCGCCTGCTCCACGCTCGCCGCCGCCCGCAGGAGATCGATCGCGCCGATGCCCGCGGCAGGCTCGATCGAGACAACCTCGGGACGCCCCAAGGTCAGCGTGCCGGTCTTGTCGAACACGACCCGTGTCGCTCGCCCCGCCCGCTCGAGGCTGGCCGCGTCGCGAACGAGGATCCCGCGCTTGGCCGCATGCCCGGTCGCGACCACCACCGCCATCGGCGTGGCGAGGCCGAGCGCGCACGGGCACGCGATGATGAGCACCGTCACCATCGCGATCGCGCCGCGGGCCGGATCTCCGGCGACCCACCAGCCCAGGATCGTCAGCACCGCGATCGAGACCACCACCGGCACGAAGATCGCGCTGATCCGATCGGCGAGACGCTGGATGTCTGCGCGACTGGCCCGCGATTCCTGCACCAGCCGAGCGATCCGAGCGAGCGTCGTTCCGCGGCCTTCGACGGTCGCTTCGACGAGCAGCACGCCGGTGGTGTTGATCGCGCCTGCCACTACGGCGTCGCCGACGGTGCGATCCACCGGAATGCTCTCGCCGGTGAGTACGCTTTCGTCGAGCGCCGAGGCCCCTTCGACCACGCGTCCGTCGACCGAAACCCTCGCCCCGGGGCGGATCTGCACGAGGTCCCCGGGAATGATCGACGCGGAGGGAACCTCCTCGAACGAACCATCCTCGCAACGCCTCCAGGCGAACTCGGGCTGGAGGTCGAGGAGCTCGCGGATCGCCGAGCCGGCGCTCGCCGAGGCCCGAGCCTCGAGCCAGTGCCCGAGACTGATCAGCCCGAGCAGCGCCGCCATCTCCGCGAAGTAGGTCGGTTGACCCTCGAGCCAGCCTCGCCCCCGCCCCAGCACCACCATCATGCTGAACAGCCACGCCGTGGTCGCGCCGATCGAGATCAGCGTGTCCATGTTCGAGGTTCGCCGCTTCGCCGCCTCCCACGCCGAGCGATAGAACCCGCCGCCGACGATCGCCAGCACCGAGGTCCCCGCCACCGCGAGCGTCGGATCGAGCCAAGCCGGATGCCCCAAGGCGT
>JBMTTG010000206.1:0-5556 GCA_049449095.1 Phycisphaerales bacterium
CCCGCGGCCCTTGGGCCGCGGTTGTTCGTTACCTGATCAGCGGGTCGGCGATCAGAAGCTGATCTTGTCGGTGCCGAGCGCGCCGTGATCGTCCATGCCGCCACGGGTCGGGCGGGCGCGAGGCGTCGGAGCTTCGCGCTCCGCATCCTCGCCCCACTGGGCCCGCTTGAGGCTGAGGCCGATCTTCCGCTCGTCGGTGTCGACGCGGAGGATCTTGACGTCGACCTCCTGGCCGAGCTTCACGACATCCTGCGGGTTCTCGACCTTCTGGTCGGAGAGCTCGCTGATGTGGAGCAGGCCCTCGAGGCCGTCCTCGAGCTCGACGAAGACGCCGAAGTTGGTGACCTTGGTCACGGTGCCCTTGACGATCATGCCCGGGCGATAGGCCGACGGGATCGCCTCGACCCACGGATCCTCGGTGAGCTGCTTGAGGCCGAGTCCGACCCGCTGGCGCTCCTGATCCACCTCGATCACCACGCAGCGGACGTCGTCGCCCTTCTTGAAGAGCTCGTTGGGATGCGAGACCTTCTTGGTCCAGCTGATGTCGCCGATGTGGAGCAGGCCGTCGATGCCGGGCTCGATCTCGATGAACGCGCCGTAGTTGGCGAGGTTGCGGACCTTGCCCTCGATGATCGTGCCGGGCGGGTACTTCTCGGCGACGAGGTCCCACGGGTTGACCTCGGTCTGCTTCATGCCGAGGGAGATCTCGAGCTTCTCCTTGTTGATGTCGAGGACGACCACGTCGACCTCCTGCCCGACCTCGACGCACTCGCTCGGATGGTTGATGCGGCGGGTCCAGCTCATCTCGGAGATGTGCACGAGGCCCTCGATGCCGTCCTCGATGCGGACGAAGGCGCCGTAGCTCATGAGGTTGACGACCGAGCCCTTCAGGCGGCAGCCGACGGGGTACTTCTGCTCGATCTCCTCCCAGGGGGAGGTCTCCTTCTGCTTGAGGCCCAGCGCGATCTTCTCCTTGTCGAGGTCGATGTTGAGGACCTTGACCTCGATCTCGTCGCCGATGCGGACCACCTCGCTCGGGTGGTTCACGCGGCCCCAGCTCATGTCGGTGACGTGGAGCAGGCCGTCGATGCCGCCGAGGTCGACGAACGCGCCGAAGTCGGCGATGTTCGTCACGCGGCCCATGACCAGGTCGCCTTCCTTGATCCGGGTGAGCAGCTTCTGCTTGGCCTCTTCGCGCTCCTCCTCGATCAGCTTGCGGCGGCTGATGACGATGTTGCGCTTCTCCTCGTCGATCTTGAGGATGGTGGCCCGCATCGTTCGGCCGACGAAGTCGCCGAGATCGCCGGGGCGACGGATGTCGACCTGCGACGAGGGCAGGAAGACCGGCACGCCGATGTCGACGAGCAGGCCGCCCTTGATCTTGCGGAGGCACTTGCCCTCGACGACGTCGCCTTCCTTGCGGGTGCGGAGCAGCTGCTCCCAGCCGCGGATGCGGTCGGCCTTGCGCTTGCTGAGCACGATGCCGCCGGAGGCGTCCTCGACCTGCTCGAGCAGCACCTCGACCTCGTCGCCGACGGCCGGAAGCTCCTCGAACTCGCCCTTGTCGACGAGGCCTTCGCTCTTCAAGCCGACCTCGACGACGACGTCGTCGCCGGCGAAGCCGATCACCTTGCCCTTGAGGATCGAGCCCGGCGTGAAGTCCTGCATGAGGCCGCCGCCGAGGATGGCGTCCATGCGGTTGTCGCCGGACGCGCCGAGGGCTTCGCGGAGCATCGCTTCCGCCGCCTCGTCGCCGGCACCGAGCTGATCGATGAGATTGAAGTCAACCATGTTGTGAGTGGAGTGCCGCAGCGTGCCCGATGGCGGCCACGGTCTTGGAAGGGGGTGCGAACGCCGGGCCCGGCACCATGCCGAGCGAGGACCGGACCGCCAGATTGGGCGGAAGCGGCGAGTATAGCCAAGGCCCGGCGGGGATCGAAGCGTCTCGGTCGCATCCGGCCGCGAGATCCGCGGACCGGCCTTTCGGAGGCGTGGCCGGGGGCTATCGCGGGGCGAGCCGCCAACGGAGGGAGAGCGTCGAGGGGATCGGCGGGTTCTTCACCGAGATCCGAGAGCCCCTCTCGAAGTCCTCCCCCGTCGCGCCGAGGGCAAGCCCGCACGGTCGAGCCGTGAGGAGCCGACGAGTGCTCGCACCGCTCCGGTCGGGAGGCGTGCTCCGCGGCGGCGGGAACGGGCGGTCGTTCAAGGCCAGTGTCTGTGACAGACGGTCGAGTCTTGCGGCGACGTCGGGACGCGACACCATTCGACGTCCAGCGTCCAAGAGCGGACCGCGGTGCCAGGACCCCGTCGCTCCATCGGTCGCGTTCGCCTTGGTGAAGGGAGTCAGATCCATGCCCAGTTCCGGTCTTGTGGGAAAGCTCGATGTTCGGCGCGGCACGGCAGCCGTGGTCGGGGTCCTTGCGCTGCAGGCCTCCGCGTCCGCGGCCACCTGGGTCAACGCCGACACGAGCCAGTTCACGGGCCTCGCGCTGAACACGCCGACCGCGGTCAACTTCCTCGGCACCGGCGACATGACCATGACCCGGACCTCGGCGGTCGGAAGCCCGATCCTCCTCGACACTTGGAGCGGGACGTTTGCCGCGTCGGTCGGCGCGGGCACCAATCCCGACTGGGTCCTCGGCACGCGGTCGTACTTCGATCTCGAGTGCAACGGCAACGGAGACTCGGGATCGATCGTCAGCTACGAGATGCAGTTCGCCGGTGGTCTCGCGACCACCTCGCAACTGGTCTTCATCGACTTCGACGCGCTCGAGCAGGTCGCCATCAAGGCGTACGACGCCTCGAACAACCTGATCTCCTTCGCTGACACGACGATCCTGCTCTCACCGGGCCAGGATGCGACGCCGCGGTATGAGGACATCAGTTGGGCAGCGAGCGCTGGTGCAACGGGTCTGCTGCGGAACACCAACGACGATTCCGAGAGCAACATCATCGCCTCGATCAACTCCAGCATCTCGATTCATCGGCTCGTCTACGAGTTCGACTTCTCGCAGGTGGTCGGCAGCGGGACGATCCGCTTTCAGATCGCGGCGACGGCGGTGCCCGGTGCGGGCTTCGCCGCGATGCTGGCCTCGCTGCCCGCCATCGGCGGGCGTCGTCGCCGCCGCTGATCGCGCCGGCAGTTCCGCTCAGCTCCGCCGCCGTCGGCCCGTTTCATCGCTGCTGCCGGCGGCAGCCGGCAGGCTGCGATCGTGCGGGCGATCGCCGGACCGTGACGCAGTTCGACGAACCGCTCGAGCATGCGATCGCGCTCGCCGTGGAACTCCTTGCGCAGCGTCGCCTGACGTTGCCGGAGGAGCGCACTGCTCATGCGGAGTGCTTCTTGAGTCCGGTGTTCGGGACCACGAACTCCGATGTTCTCGGCCTGTAGTCAGCCGATCTCGATCGGCGTGTCGCCGTGGCGATCGGGGACGGGTCGAGTCGGTTCGGAGGTCACGAGTCAGGGGTACGACGGTGTTGCAAGAACCCGCCCCTCACCGCACGACCGCAGTCCGATGCGTCCCTCGGCGGCGTCGCACGACTCCTCCTCGGGAGGCGCGAAGAGGTCGTAGCCGTCGCTGGCGACGACCACGCATCGCACCCGTTCGCCCGGCGCGCGGCTTGGGTGCTAACGCAGGGCGAGCCGCCAACGGAGGGAGAGCGTCGAGGGGATCGGCGGGTTCTTCACCGAGATCCGAAAGCCTTCTCCGAAGTCCCTCGCCGTCGCGCCGAGGGCCTTGGCGGCAAGGTCGAGCAGCTGGGCGTAGTCCGGACCGGCGCGGCGAAGCGACCTCGGAACCTCGCCGAATCCCATCGGCTCGACCTCGGCGTCGGTGGGCAGGCGAATCGGCTCCTCGAAGGCCCGGCGTCGGCCGGTCGAGTCGAGGGTGGCGAACATCGCCGCATTGGGATCGCTTCCGCGGCGGACCTCGCGATGGAAGAGGACGCCGAAGTGGGTCGCCGCGACGGGCAGGTGCATCGCGACGTGCAGCGCGGCGAGGTCGTCGGGCTTGGAGGAATCCATCGGGCCGATCGCGGCGGCCTGTTCGCCCCATGCCAGACGCATGCGATGCGTGGGCGGCACGCCGTCGCCGTGGTAGTAGAGCGCGCGGGTTGCGCCGCTTGGGTGGCGATGGATCTCGCGGCAGGCGATCGGATCGGTGAGGGCGGACACCATCGGCTCGAGCGGATCATGCTCGACGAGGTAGCGGCCGGACTCGGGCGAAGCGGGCATCGACTCGTCGTGCCGATTCCCCTCGAAGTCGCCCGGCGCGGTCTCGAAGGCGAAGATCGGATTGCACACGCACCACGGCTGGCCCGGTCGCAGCCGGCGAAAGCCCTCGACCAGATTGACGAAGGCCAGATCGACGAAGCCGCTGGTGCGGCTCGGGGCGACGAGGAAGGTCGGCAGGCCCGCCTCGGCCTCGACTCCCCACATCAGCGCCGCGGCGCGGCGGGCCGCGGCGCGGGTGCGGCCTCGCGCGGTTCGCTCCGCCTCGCTGTCGAGTCCGCCGGCAGCGATCGCGCAGAGCGTCTGTCGATCGAGGCCGGCCTGTTCGAGCCGGCCCTGCAACGAGGCGGCCTCGGTCCGGAACTTCACGAGCAGGGACGGCGGACAGTCGGTGCGTTCGAGGGCGTTCGCGAGCAGTTCGAGCCCCTTGACGCCGGGGAGCACGGAGAGCACTCCGACGGCGTCGGTCGCTTGCGCGATCCGGTAGGCCCGCCACGAGAGATCCTTGTCGATGCCGAGCCGGCGTCCCCATGAACGAGGTCCCGACTCGACCGGCATGATCAAGGCGCCGATCTCCCGAAGCGCTGCCGACACGGCCACGCACGATGCCTCGAGGCTCGCGGCGAGTTGCGTGTAGGTGGGCGGAAGCAGGGGCATATCAGGCATGGCGGGCGGCGAGGAAGGCCGGATCGAACGGTGCGATCGAGACGGCGTTCGAGTTGTAGCACCCGCCAGGCACGACGCGGGGGGCGCGTGCGCCGCTGGGTGGTCAGGACCGATCGAGACCGCGAACGACGCCCCACCTCGAAGGCTGCTCCTGTCTGTGACAGGCAACGCGAGCGTTCGAGCCGGAGATCCCGGGCTAGGTTCTCGGTGGGCAGGTTCCGACGGGACGGCGATGTCGTCGCACCGTCGATCGGGCGAAGTCCACTCACGGGAGAACACGCATGGTTCGCAACAGCGTCTGGTCCGCCCTTCTGGCCTCCATGGGGGTGGCCACGACGGCCTTCGCCACGAACGTGACCTGGTTCGGGCCCTCGCAGGCCGTCAACTCGAACGCATCGTTCTCTGCGAGCACCGGATACACGAACAACTACGGCGTCGCGTTCACGACGGGATCGTCGGGAACGTTCACGATGTCGTGGCTCGATCTCCAACTCGGTCAGGGATCCACCGTCGGGAACTGGACGCTCACCGTCGCGCTCCACGACACCACGAACTCCACGGCCTATTCGGCGGTCGCTGGTTCGACCGCCTACGCGACCGACACGGTGACCATCACCGCGGGAGGCACCTACTTCACCGCCAATCTGACCGCGGCGCAG
>JBMTTG010000207.1:0-5444 GCA_049449095.1 Phycisphaerales bacterium
CTCGAGGATGAGGCTTCCGCTGGAGCCGAGGTGCGGGTGTCGTGGCGGCCCCGCGAGTGAGGCGCAGGGCAGGCTCGGCGTCGAATCGGCGAGGCAGGAATCGCTATCGTTCCGCCCTTTCTCGAACCTTCTCAGGACGACTCCACCATGGCCAATCCAACCGTTGCGCAGTACACCCTGTCTCGCCTCTCGCAGCTCGGCATCGACCGGATCTTCGGCGTGCCCGGGGACTACGTCTTCGCGGTCAACGATGCCGCCGAGCAGGTGCCCGGCCTGAAGTGGGTGGCGTGCGCGAACGAACTCAACGCCTCGTATGCCGCCGACGGCTACGCACGCATTCGCGGTGCAGCGCTCCTCTCGACCACCTACGGCGTCGGCGAGCTGTCGGCGATCAACGGCGTGATGGGCAGCAAGGCGCATCGCCTGCCGGTCTTCCATCTCGTCGGGATGCCGAGCGAGCGCATCCAGCATCTGGGGCTCGTCACGCACCACAATCTCGGCGACACCGTCTACGACCGCTTCCAAGCACTCTCCGAGGCGGCGTGCTGCGTGAGCGCGGTGCTGACCCCCGACAACTGCATCGACGAACTCGAGCGGGTGATCCGCGAGGCGCTGCGGCAGAGCATGCCCGCGTACCTCGTGATCTCGGAGCTGCACGGCGGCATGCCCGTCCTCGGCACGCCGGTGACCGGCTCGCCGCTCGAGTCGATCAAGCGGCAGCACAGCGTGCCCGTGGAGCTCGACGCCGCGGTCGGCACGGTGCTCGCGCGTCTCGCCGCCGCGAAGAACCCCGTCGCGATCGTCACCGCGACGGTGACCCGCTACGGCGTGCGCGATCTCGCCGCGGAGTTCATTCGCCGGGCCAACATCCCCTTCGCCCTGACGCCCAACGACAAGGGCACGCTCGACGAGTCGATGCCGCAGTTCATGGGCCTCTACGCCGGATTCTGGTCGAGCTCGCAGGCGGTCTGCGACGCGGTCGCCGCCGCGGACCTCGTGCTCGACATCGGCGGGCTGGTGACCTCGGAGCTGAACACCGGGATGTGGACGGCCATGGCGGATCCCGCGAAGATCGTGAGCATTCGCGACAGCTGGGTCCGGGCGAACGAAAAGGTCTTCGTCGGTGCCGCGATCGACGACGTGCTCAAGGCGCTCGTCGCGAAGATCACGCCGCGTCCGGCGGGGTCGTGGCCCCGCCTGGAGCAGAGCCCGATCGTCGGCGGCCCCGGCGACGCCATCGGCTCGGCCTCGTTCTACCCGCGCCTGCAGCGGCAGCTGCGAAGCGGCGACACGCTGGTGATCGAGACCGGCACCTGCATGACCCACGCCAACAAGCTGCTGCTTCCCGAGGGCGTCGGCGCGGAGGGCCAGGGACTCTGGGGCTCGATCGGCTGGGCGACGCCGGCGACGCTCGGCGTGGCGATGGCCAAGCGCGACGGTCGCACCTGGATGGTGACCGGCGACGGCGCACACCAGCTCACCCTCAACGAGCTTGCGGTGATGGGCCGCTACGGCATCAAGCCGCGGATCTTCGTCCTGAACAACGGCCTCTACGGCGTCGAGGACGTGATCAGCGAACGCGGCCACGAGTACGACGACCTCGCGGCGGTGAACTACCACCTGCTTCCGGCGGCGTTCGGCTGCAAGGGCTGGATCGTCGAGCGGGTCGCCACGAACGCCGAGCTCGACGCGGTTCTCGCGAAGATCGCCTCCAACGATTCCGCGGCCTACATCGAGGTGATGATCCCGAACGAGGAGAGCCAGCCGCTTCCGGCCGACGTGATCGACAGCGGCTACAAGCTTCGGACGCCGCCGGTCGGCTGATCGGCCACGGCCCTGCTCGATTCGAAGCGCTCCGATCGAGATCGGCGGCGACGGCAGCGAAGCGCTGAGCTGCCGACACCGTGCCGCTCGACGAGGTCGCGCTGCGGGTCGGTGAAGGCCCGAAGAAGGCGGAGCGTCGTTCGGCTCGACGGCTATGCTGACCCGACGGACTGCGCCGCCGGGAACTCGCCGGGCGTCGCTCGTCGCGACGTGCGGTGAGTGTCAGGAGCGACCGGCCGACAGTCGCCGATCGGAAAGGTCGCCATGTTCGATTCCAATGTTCGGATGTCTCGCCGCACGGCACTCAAGGGCGCCGCGGTCGGCGGGGTCGGTCTCGTGGCATCCGGGGCGCTCGGGGAGTCCATGTCCATCGGGGCGGCCGAGCCGCCGGAGGCGTTGACGATGTCGAACGACGAGTGGTTCGCCCAGCGGGCGTGGAGCGTCAGTGCAAACAAGGTGCTTCCCAAGGCCGACGGCACCAGCCCTACGGTCACCAGTCTCGCCAAGCGAATCCACCGGCCCCGCTCCGCCGAGGAGATCGCGGCCATCGTGAAGTCGCTGCCGGCCACCACGCCGATCGCTTGCGTCTGCGGTGGGCACGAGTCGTCGGGCGCCGCCCTCGTCGCGAGCCGCGATGCGGTGATCCTCGACCTCATCGATCTCAAGTCGATCCAGTTCGAGCCGACCGGAGGCGAGACGCTCGTCACGGTGGGATCGGGCGTCGTCTTCCGCGAACTCGTCGAGGCGGTCAAGGCCCACGGCGGCGCGCTGCCGGTCGGCACCGGGCCGGGCGTCGGCGTCGCGGGCTACGTGACCAACGGCGGATTGAGCAGCTACTTCTCGCGTCGGCTCGGCCTGCTCGGCCAGCGCGTCGAGCGCATGACCGTGGTGACCGCCGACGGCGACATCCGGGTGCTGACGCCGAAGGACGAGCTCTTCACGGCCATGCTCGGTGCCGGCAGCACGCTGGGCATCGTGGTCGACATGACCTTCCGCATGGCCGAGGCGAGCACGATCCAGGGCGCCGAGCAACTCGTCTTTGGATTCCAGACACGGGCGCAGGCGGTCGAGTTCTCGCGGAAGGCGATGCAGTTCATGAAGGAGAAGGTGATTCCGAACGACTCGGTCTCGCTCGAGATCGTGGTCACGGGCACCAAGGCCCTCGTCGCGACGACCGTCTTCTACGACACCTTCCAAGGCGACGCCGCCGAGTTCGTGAAGCCGCTGCAGGATCTCGCGGCGAGCCTCGACCTGCCGACCCTCGCCGCGGCCCATTGGGGCTCGTGGTACGAGGCCGCCGCGGCGCTGTGGCCGGTGATCGCCGAGCAGAAGGGCAACCCCCTCGCGACGAGCTACCACTGCGCCGGCACGGTCGGAGTTCCGGAGGACACGGTGCTCGACTTCGTGGGCGACGTGGTGGTCGGCGAGGCGCCCCTCGACGAGGCCCCGCTTTCGATCGTCGAGATCCGCACGCTCGGAGGCGAGGCCCAGAAGGGCCGGCGCATCCCGAGCGGGAACTGCCATCACGGCTTCTTCGTCGATCTCGTCACGCTCTACGACGCCAGCACCAAGTCGCCCGCCGAGCGGCAGGCGATCGCGGATCTGACCAATCAGGTCGTCGACAAGGCGCGGGCGGTGCCTGGGCTGGGCGTCGACTTCAGCGGCACGCACTCGCAGCCGGACGACATCGACCGCGCTGCGGTCGCCGCGGAGATCTTCGGATCGGCCGCGATGGCCGGAACCGTCGAGGCGCAGAAGAAGCAGGTGGACCCGAACAACCGGTTCCGGTTCAACCCGTTCGCGAAGTTCGTCGGCTGATCGAAGGCCGACCGCCCGAGCCCGACGGCGCGCCTTGCGTGCTCACCGGTCGCACGGTCCCCAGTCGCTGAGCAGCAAGGCGAGGTCGGCCGGACCGACGATGCCGTCGCCATCGAGGTCGGCCTGGCTCGAGTCGGTGCCCCACGCCCCGAGCAGGATGCCCAGGTCGACCGGGCCGACCGTTCCGTCGCCGTCGAGATCGCCCGGGCAGGTCTGCGGCCGCGGCAGATCGAGGATGAACCCCTGGATGCCGCCGGGCGTCCGCGCGGTGCCCACGATCGTGTAGCCGTCGTTCGACATGCCCAGCGGCAGGGCCATGCGCACGCCGGCGGGAATCTCGATGCCCTGCTCGGCGGCGAGCGTCTCGAGCGAGTGGAGCGTGCCGTCGATCCAGAGGTAGCCCTCGCCGCCCGTCGCCGGGGGGAACTGCGTTCGGTAGAAGAGCACGATGCGGCTGCCGTCGTCATTGACCCCGGTCGGGAACGCCCGAGGCAGCGTCGGAATCGGCGTCGGCGGAAGCGTGAGAAGGCCGGTGTCCTCGCTCCATCGCCAACCAAGCGAGCCGGTGCTGCCTGCACCGAGCCCGATGACCCAGTTGCCGTCGCCGCTGACCGCGCCGGCTTCGCCGACCGCCGCGCCGCTCGGCATCGTGATGAGGGTCTGCACGCCATCGCGCCACACCGCGCCTTGGCGACCACCCGAGTTCGTGTCCTGCCAGCCTCCGATCACCGCGCCCGTGTCGTCGCAGGCGTTCGCCCGCGACGAGTTGCCTGCGACCGTCGAACCGAGATCGACGAGGCCATCGAGCGTCGAGTAGCGAAACGCCCGGGCTGCGCAGAACTGGTGCCAACCGAGTCCCACCATGGTCGTGCCATCGCCCGACACGCCCCAGCAACTCATGGCCGAAGCGTCGCAGCTGAATCCGAAGTTGCCGACAAGCGTGGTCTCGCCCGTGGCGACCTCGTAGAACGCGCCTTCGGTCTTGCCGGTCTTCGGGTTGAGCGTGGTGAGCCCGATGCGAGTGCCGTCGTTGCTGATGCCGGCGCTGCCCGCGCCGCCCGCGGAGGGCGAGAGCCCGCCGATCAGGACCAGTCCCTGCTCCGGAGTCCAGTACCAGAACTCGTTCGTGTTGTAGCCCGTGACCACCCGACCATCCTCGGAGGCGTCGGCCGGGTAGAGCCCCTCGAACCCAAGCAGGTGGAACGAGCCGCCGGTGCCCCCGGCCAGCGCGGCGGAGGTGGTGGCGAGCACAAGCAGTCCGATGCGGACGATTCGAGAACGAGAGGTCATGGAAGGCTCCTGAGCGACGGCGAACAGGTTCGCAGGCCGATCGGGGAACCTATCGCCGGAATCGACGGAGGCAAGCGAGAACGGCCGACCGGAAGCAATCCGTCGACTTCGATCCGATCGAAGAAATCCTGAATCCACGCCGCTCGCCCTGACGCGCTCGATCTGATTCGGTCGCCGCGAGCCGAGGCGCCGCGTCGTATCGAGAGGGTCTCCGCGACCTCGAGGTCTCGGCTCGCGCTCAGACGCGGCGGCGGCGGCCGCCGAACACCGTCGTGCCGAGCATCGCGAGCATCACTCCGCCCGAACCCGGCACCGCCGAGATCCCGCTGAAGGCGACCGCCTCGTTCGCATCGTCGGCGATGGCGAAGCGTCCGATCTGGATCGAGCCCGTGCCGTATCCGCCCGCGATGTTCACCGAATCGAAGGTGAAGTTTGGCTCGTTCGTCAGGAGGCCGATCGGCGTGCTGGCCAACAGCGCGGTTCCGCTCATGGAGAGATCGGTGGACGCGAAC
>JBMTTG010000208.1:0-5444 GCA_049449095.1 Phycisphaerales bacterium
TGGAAGACCGCCGCACAGACGAGGAGCCTCCCCCCGAGCGACACGATCGCCTCGATGGTCTCCGCGGGCGTGTCGCCGCCGGAGACGAAGATCCGGACCAGTTCGTCGCGGCCGAGGAGGAAGAACGCGCCGCACGCGGTCATCCAGACGAGGGCCATCGCGAGCGCGGTGCGGGCGATCCTCGCCGCTCGATCGGGTTCCCCGGCGCCGATGAAGCGTCCCACGAGCGCGGTCGTCGCGACGCTGAATCCGACCGCGGGCATGAAGGAGAGATGGACGTAGCGCATCGTCGCCCAGCCGGCGGCCATGTGATCCTCGCCGAATCGCCCGACGAGCACGCTCATGAAGATCGTCCAGCAGACGAGTTCGTTGCCGAACTGCGCCGCCGCGGGCGATCCCACCTTGAGGAGATCGCGGATCGGCGAGAGCCCGCAGCGCCATGCGGTGCGCGTGCCGAGCTCCCGATGCAGCTTCGGACCGAGGAAGACCGCGAGCGGAATCGCCGCCTCGACCGCGACCCCGAGCGTCGTCCCCAGCGCCGCACCGACCAGCCCGAGCGCCGGCACGCCCGGCACGCCGGGAAGGCCGAATGCCGGGAGGCCGTCGGCGCCGAAGACGAGCGCGTAGCTTGCGAACACGTTGACCACGTTGCCCGCGATCGCCGCGACGGTGACGACCTTGGGGCGATGCAGCCCGAAGAAGAGATGGCTCATCGCCTTCGCGACGAGGAGCAGCACGCCGCCGAGCAGCATGATCCGCCCGTACGCCGACTCCGCCGCGACGAGTTCCGGCGAATGCCCGACTGCGGCGAAGGCCCATGGCAGGATCGCCGCGAAGGGAAGCAGCACGAGCACCCACGTCGCAAGCGAGATCCAGAGGCCCGCCCAGCCGTAGGCGGCGACGCGCTCGAGTCGGCCCGCCCCGAGATTCTGCGCCGCGAAGGTGTTGACGACGGTGAGCAGGCCGAAGACGAACGCGATCGGCGTGAACGACCAGATTCCGCCGTTGCCCTGCGCGGCGACGTCGAGCGGGCCGATCTGCGCGACCATCAGGCTGTCGACGAACTGCATCACGGTGTAGCTCGTCATCGTGACCACGGTGGGCCACGCCTGCGTCCACACCTCGGCGATCGCGCCGCGGGAACGCGAGGCTTCCGCGGCGGCATCCACGTCAGGCCGCTCCGGCCGATTCGGCGAGCCGCGCGAAGCGCCGCGGCAGCAGCACGTTCATGAGGAGCGGCACGAGCAGGATCGTGAACACCGTCGACACGAGGAGCCCGCCGACCACGACGCTGCCGATGCCGCGATAGAGCTCGCTGCCGGCCCCGGGCATGAGGACGAGCGGCAGCATGCCGCCCACCGAGGTGAGCGTGCTCATGAAGATCGGCCGGATGCGGGTTCGCACGCTCTCGGCGATCGCCTCGCGGGGCGGCAGCCGGCCGCCCGAGGCCTTCGCCGCGGCGTCGGCCGAGGCGCTCAGCCAGCGCAGGTCCGGCGTCTCGCCGTCGTCGCCCCGCATGAAGTTGAGGGCCTGATGCACGATCAGGATCGCGTTGTTGACGACCACCCCGATCAGCAGGACGAAGCCGAGCATGGTGAGGATGTCGAGCGTCTGCACCGGCATGTAGGGGTCGGTCACGCTCCACAGGAAGACCCCGAACAGCGCGGCGAATCCGCCGACCGTGGCGAGGGGCACCGCGAGCATGATCACGATGGGCAGGCGGAAGCTCTGGAAGAGGATCGCGATCAGCAGAAAGACGACCACGAGCGCGAGACCGAAGCTCGACCCGAACGCCCCGAGGAGCGTGCCGTCTCCGAGGAGCGTCCGCCGGATCGACGCAAGCTTGCTCGCGCTGCCGGCGACCGTGACCTCGACCGTCGGCGGGATCACCCCCGATGACGCGAGCCCCGCGAGGGTCTCGTCGATCGAGGCGAGCGCCGTCTCGAGGGCCATCCGCGGCGGCGGCGTGACCTGCAGCGTCACCGCGCGGCGACGATCAACCCGATTGATCTGCGGCACCGCCGGCGCCTGGGCGATGGTGGCCAGTTCGCCGAGCGGCACCACCACGCCCGCAGGCGTCGCGATCGGGAGATCGCGCAGCCCATCGAGGCCCTCCGGACGCGGGCTCGCGGCATCGACGAGATAGAGGTCGATCGTGTCGCCGGCGGAGCGGTACTCGCCGAGATACAGGCCTTCCCCCGCCGCCTGCACGCTCTGCGCAAGCTGGTCCGGCGAGAGCCCGACCTCCGCGAGGCGGTCGTATCTCGGAAGCACCTGCACCTCGGGGCCGGTGAGGTTGAAGTTCGGCGGATCGGGCTGGATCGTGCCGGGACCGAAGGCGCCCATGAAAGCGCCGAAGGAGGCCCCTGCGGCGCGAGTCACCTCGGAGAGGTCGTCCCCGGAGAACTCGATCTTGATCGCGGCGCCGCTCGCGCCGCCGATCCGGAAGAGCGGCACTTGGAATCCGAAGGCAAGCACACCTGGCAGTTCACTGCCGCGAGTCGCATGGGCGAGCAGCGGCACGTTGTCGGTCGCCCGCTGATCGTCCTCGGCGATCGCGCCGTGGAACATCGTGCCGCCGCGGCTCACGAGGAAGTAGTTCTGGATCGGCGCCGGCACCACCGGCGGTCCCGGCTGCCCGGTCATCCAGTCGCGGGTCGGGATCTCCGGCAGCGCCGCAACCGCCGCCTCGCGCTCGGGCGAGCCGGGCTCGGTCCAGCCCGCCTCCCAAAACGGCCGAATCGTCTCCTCGACGCGCTCCGCGAGTTCCGCCTGCTTCTCGAGGTTGTAGCCCGGCGGCGGCAGCATCAGGCCGAACACGAGGTTGCGGTTGCCGCTCGGGAGATAGTCCGCCGGCGGGGCCAGGAAGAAGCTGCCCGCGAGGCTCGCGCCGCTCAGGACGACCACGAGCGCGAGGCTCGCGATCTTGCTTCCGCAAAGCCGGTGGACGCCGCGGGCGATGAGCGCCGGGATCCATGCGGGCTTCGCGGCAGGCTTGCCCGCCCGCGACCGCAGCAGCCTCGCCGCGGCGCACGGAACGACGGTCACCGAGACGATCAGGCTGAACGCGACCGCCGCGACGATCGCGAGACCGAGGTCCGCGAAGAGCTGCCCCGCCTCCTCCTCGATGAGCAGGATCGGCGCGAAGACGATCACCGTGGTGAGCGTCGCCGCGAGCACCGCGCCCCACACCTCCCGCGCCCCGTCGAAGGCCGCCTGCATCGGCGACTTGCCCATCGAGAGATGTCGATCGATGTTCTCGAGGACGACGATCGCGTTGTCGATCACCATCCCCACCGCGAACGCCATGCCCGCGAGGCTCACCACGTTGACGCTGCGCCCCAGCGCCACCATCGCCACCACGGTGGCGACGATCGAGATCGGGATCGCGAGGCCGACCACCACGAGACCGCGCAGCGAGCGAAGGAACACGATGAGGATCGCGACCGCGAGCGAGCCGCCGAGCCAGATGTTGCCGATCACGAGCTCGAGCGCCTGATCGATGTAGACCGTCTGGTCGAACGCCTGCTCGAGCTTGAGGTCGCCCGCAAGCCCCATCGACCTCGCGCTGCGCTCGAGGAGGCCGCCCGGCTCGTTCATGGCCCGAAGCTCGGCCTTGATGCCGTCCATCACCTCGATGACGTTGGAGCCTGGATCGCGCTGGGCGTTGAGCGCGATCACTGGACGCCCGCGATTGCGCACGAAGGAGTCGGGGCGTCGGTAGTCCTCGGCGACCTCCGCGACATCGCGCAGGAACACCGGCCCCGCCGGCGACTCGGCGACGACGATCGCCTCGAGATCCTCCGGCGCGCCGGCCTGCCCCATGGTGCGGAGCCGCACGTCGAACTTGGCGTCCTCGACGAGCCCCGCGGAGACGTCGCGGTTGGCCGCGACCACCGCCCGCCGGACGTCGCTCACCGAGAGACCGAGACGCGCGAGGGCCTCGGGATCGAATCGGATCCGCACCTGGCGTTCGCGTCCGCCAAGCACGTTCACCTCGGAGACGCCGGGAACCCGCTCGAGCCGCGGCTTGATGCGATCCTCGACGAAGTCCTGCAGCGTGCGGATGTCGAGGTCCGGATCGCTCGTCGAGAGCACCATCCACGCGATGTAGTCGCGGTTCTCCGGGTCCGACGCCTCGACGACCGGTTCGTCGGCGGTGTCGGGATACCTCGCCACGCGGCGAAGGCGCTCGCTCACCTCGCGCAGCGCCTCCTCCTTGTCGATGCCGAGTTGGAACTGCAGGCGGATCGTGCCGACGCCCTGAGCGCTCGTCGAGGTCATCTCCTCGAGCCCGGAGATCCCCTTGAGTTCGTCCTCCTGCGGATCGACGATCTCGCGTTCCACCTCCTCGGGTCCCGCGCCGTCCCATCGGGTCGACACCGACACGACGGTGTCGTCGATGGTCGGCGTGAGCTGGATCGGAAGTCGCCTGACCGCGACGAGCCCCGCGAGCAGCAGGAGCACGACGAGGCTGACGACGGTGACGGGCTGCCTGATCGCGAGCCGGATGATGCCCATCGAGGATCAGCCTCCCGTCGCCGCGACCGGCGTCATCGGCATGAGCCGCTCGTTGCCCTCGACGACCACCTCGTCGCCCGGCGCGAGCGCTCCGGGCCGGATCGCCCAGCGATCGCCGAGCGGGAACGCGAGATCGACCGGCACCGGCATCGCCACCGACGCACCCTCCGGGCCGGGCCGAAGCGCCCACACCACCGGACCGGTGTCGCGGAAGAGGACCGCGTCCTTCGGCACCACGAGCCACGGCTCCTTCGCACCCGACGGCACGTAGGCCGACGCGGACATGCCCGGCAGCAGGCGGCGGGCCCGGTTCGCGAAGATCCCGATCGCGGTGAACGTCCGCCCGCGGCGTTCGACCTCGGGCACGATCCGCAACGAATCGAGTTCGATCGTCTCGCCGGTCGCGTCGATGGCGAGGATCGCCCGATCGGCGGGTGGCGCTTCGCGAGCGTCGCGGGCAGCGGCCTCGACGATCGACTGCGGCAGGCTCAGCCACGCCTCGAGCCGATCGAGTTCGACCATCGAGCCCACCGCCCCGCCGGCGGGCAGCCACTGCCCCGGCTCGACGAGTTGCGACACCACCACCCCGTCGAAGGGCGCCCGCACCGTCATGTCGGCGAGGCGTCGCCTGAGCAGCGCGATCCGCGCTTCGACGACCGCGGCATCGCGCCTCGCCCGCTCGAGCCTCGCGGCCGCGATGTCGCGGGCCGAACGCGCGTCGAGCAGTTCCCGTTCATTGGCGGCGCCCGCGGCGCGGCTCTCCTCGACGAGGGCGAGATCGCGGATCGACTTCCGTTCCTCCGCCTCCCGTTCGAGCACGTCCGCCTGCGCCGCGGCGAGTTCCGACTCGGCCAGCAGCAGATCGAGTTCGAGCCGAGCCGCGTCGAGCCGCGCGAGCGGTTCGCCCGCCCGCACCGATGCGC